>JACQEH010000204.1 GCA_016200675.1 Chloroflexota bacterium
AATCCGCCGCCGCCGTCAGCCCCGACACCTCGTCGGCTGCCGCGCCCGCCCGGGCGTCTGGTCCGGCGTAGGCGTGGCCGGCGTGAGTGAAGACGCCGGCCACATCGAGGCCCAGCTCCCGGCACCGCACCGCCAGATCCCCGGCCACGTCCGGGAGCACCCCCGTCCGCCGCCCGCCGCAGTCGATCTCGACCAGGATCCGCGGGCGACGGGCCGCTCCCCGCACGGCTGCCGCGATCGCCTCCGCGCCGGTCGTGGAATCCACCCCGACCGACAGCGTGGCTCGTTCGTTGAGCTGTCGCAGCCGCTCCGCCTTGCGGCCGTTGACGATCAGCGGGTAGGCGATGAACAGGTCGTCGATGCCGCCGCCCGCGAAGACCTCGGCCTCGCCGATGGTCGCGACCGTCAAC
Organism: Chloroflexota bacterium; assembly: GCA_016200675.1. Classification (GTDB taxonomy): domain Bacteria; phylum Chloroflexota; class Limnocylindria; order Limnocylindrales; family CSP1-4; genus UBA5189. The sequence goes on from JACQEH010000204.1 coordinate 411, forward strand.
CCGACCGCGCCCGCGGCCAGCTGTCGCCGCCCGAACTCGAGGCTCTTGTGCGTCTTCGCGTGCGGGCGCAGGGCCACGTCCCGGCCGCGCATGAAGGCCGCCATCCGGGCGATGTTGGCGTCCACCCGGTCGAGATCGACCACGACCGCGGGCGTCTCGATCCGGGCGAGGGCATCTGCGTCGAGTCGGGTCTCGGTCACGGATTCACCTCCCAGCGGATGGGCGACCGCGTCGCCTCGGGCGTTCGTGGGAAGATACCGCTGTGGGGCGTCGGCGGAGGGCCGGCGGCTGCCGAGGGTTCGCGGAGCGGCAGGAAGGAGCCGGCGACACCATGAGCATCTCCGTCCGGAAGGGCCTGGCGCTCGAATCGATCGCGGACGTCGACCCTGACCTGTGGGCGGCCATGCTCGGCGAGCGACGCCGGCAGCACGACAAGATCGAGCTGATCGCGAGCGAGAACTACGTCTCCGCGGCCGTCATGGAGGCCCAGGGCTCGTGGCTGACGAACAAGTACGCCGAGGGCCTGCCCGGCAAGCGCTACTACGGCGGCTGCGAATACGTCGACGTCGCGGAGCGGCTCGCCCAGGAGCGCGCGCTCGCGCTCTACCCGGGCAGCGAGCACGTCAACGTCCAGCCGCATTCCGGCGCCCAGGCCAACATGGCGGCCTACTTCAGCGTCCTCCAACCGGGCGACCGGATCCTGGGCATGAACCTGGCGCACGGCGGCCACCTGACCCACGGCATGGCCCTCAACTTCTCCGGCCGGCTCTACGAGGTCCACGCCTACGGCGTGCGCCAGGACACCGAACGCATCGACTACGACGCGATGGCGGCCCAGGCGCTCGAGGTCCGTCCGAAGGTGATCGTGGGCGGCGCGTCCGCCTATTCCCGGACCTGGGAGTTCGAGCGGATGGCCGAGATCGCCCATGCCGTGGGGGCGATCCTGTTCGTCGACATGGCCCACATCGCGGGGCTCGTCGCGGCCGGTGTCCACCCGAGCCCGTTCCCGTTCGCCGACATGGTCACGACGACGACGCACAAGACGCTCCGGGGGCCCCGCGGCGGGCTGCTCTTCAGCAAGCGCGACCTGGCGCCCGAGCTCGACCCCGGCCGATTCCCGGCGGTCAAGGGCGGCGCCGCCGCCGGGGCGCTGGCCGCATCGATCGACCGGAACGTCTTCCCGGGGACCCAGGGCGGGCCGCTCATGCACGTCATCGCGGGCAAGGCCGTGGCTTTCAAGCTGGCCGCCGGGGAAGCGTTCCGCGAGGACCAGCGCCGCACCGTCGAGAACGCCCGGGTCATGGCCGAGACCCTGGCCGCGGAGGGCGCGCGGGTCGTCTCCGGCGGGACCGACAACCACCTGATGCTGGTCGACGTGACTCCGCTCGGCGTGACCGGCAAGGAGGCCGAGCACCTCCTCGACGAGATCGGGATCACCGTCAACAAGAACGCGATCCCGTTCGACACGCTGCCGCCCAACACCGCCTCGGGGATCCGGATCGGCACGCCGGCCACCACGTCGCGCGGGTTCGGGCCGGACGAGATGCGAACCGTGGGGCGGATCATCATCGAGGCGATCCGGACCCGGTCCGACCCGGCCGCGCAGGCGCGTCTGGCGGGCGAGGTCCGCGAGATCGTCGAGCAGTTCCCCGTCCCGGGCCTGCCGGCGGCGTGAACCTCGACAGCGGGCCGGCGCGGGCACCGGAGGTTCGGCCGCT
>JACQEH010000212.1 GCA_016200675.1 Chloroflexota bacterium
ACGAGACGCTCCTGCACCTCGCCGAGGCCCCCGATCGTCGGCTCAGGATGGGCCGGCTCGCCGATTCGCTCCTCCTCTCCAAGAGCGGTGTGACGCGCCTCGTGGATCGTCTCGTCGATGACGGGCTCGTGGAGCGGACGAGTTGCTCCAGCGATGCCCGTGGCGCCGAGGCGTCGCTGACCGGGACCGGGCTGGCCCGCCTGCGGGCCGCCGCGCCGACCCACCTGGCGGGCATTCGCGACCACTTCTACGCGGCGATCGCGGGCCCTGACGTCCCGGTCGTCGAGCGGGCGATGGACGCGGTCTCGGAGCGGATCGGGGCCTGCGCCGGCACCTGCGAGCACGCCGAGGGCGGATCCACGGCCCCGGGCGCGGCCGCCGCACCTGCGGAGACGCCCGCACGGACCTGATCCGCGGCCTGGGCGCTCCCGCCGGGCAGCTCCTCGCCGGAACCTCCGGCTTCGCCTACCCGGACTGGGCCCCCCGCTTCTACCCCGCCGGCCTTCCCGACGCCGGGCGGCTGGCGTACTACGCCTCGCGGCTCGACGCGGTCGAGCTCAACAACACCTTCTACCAGCGCCCGACCACCGAGCGGATCGCGGCCTGGTGCGCAGCGGTGCCGGCCGGCTTCCGGTTCGTCGTGAAGGCCCAGCGCGGCGCGTCGCTGCGCGCCCTCGGCGCCGATGCGGCCGAGAGCGTGGCCTGGCTGACCGAGCGCCTGGACGGCTTCGAAGATCGCCTCGGCGCGGTCCTCTACCGGGTGCCGGAGAACGCCCACCGTCACGACGACGGGACGTCGGACCAGGCCCTGGCCCGGCTGCTCGCGGCCTGGCCCCGGCGGTTGCCCCTGGTGATGGAGTTCCAGCATCGCTCGTGGCACGTCGACGAGACGTTCCGGTCGCTCCGGGACGCGGGTGCCGTGCTGTCCACGACCGAGCTGCCCGAGGCCACGGTGGCACCTGACATCCGGGTCACCGGGACCGGCCTCTACCTCCGCCTCCGCCGCCACGACTACGACCAACCCGAGATCGATGCCTGGGCCCGGCGGCTGCGGCCGTTCCTGGAGGTCGGGCACCCAGTCCTTGCCTTCTTCCGCCATGACGAAACCGGGCGGGCGACGGAGCTGGTGGCGGCGCTCCGGGAGGCGGTCGCCCGCGGCTAGGTTCGGCCGGCCGGAGCGGCGGGCCCGAGCGGGCGGTGCGGCAGGCCGGAGTGGGTGCGGCGGGCCGGAGTGGGTGCGGCGGGCCGGAGCGGCCGGTGCGGCGGGCCCGAGCGGGCGGTGCGGCGGGCCGGAGCGGCCGGCCGCTCCGCCGTCAGGATGTCGCGGCGCCGTGCGGACGATGCCCCTCGTGGTCGGCCCGGTGGGTGTACTCGGCCGGCCCGAAGAAGACGATGACGGAGAGATCCTCGGTGATGTCGTGGAAGCGGTGGACCATGTCAGCGGCGACGAAGACGACGGAGCCGGGCCCGACCGGCGCCTCGTCGGGGCCGACCGTGATCAGCGCCCGGCCCGAGATCACGTAGTAGACCTCGTCCTCGGTGTGCGGCCCCTGGGGATCGACGCTCCCGGCAGCCAGCTCGTAGAGGCCCACCGACAGGTCGTGGGTCCGGATGAACTCGCGGTACAGGCGACCGGCAGCCGTTCGGGCGGCCTGGAGCTGCTCCAGCGCGTAAATGTCCATGAAGGCCTCCGATGGCGCCGGTATCCGATCCGGCCGGGCCATCGTAGACAGTTCGACGTCCGGGCCACGGCCCGCGCCGGGCCGCAGCCGGCATCCAGCGCCCGACCTGGTCACGTGCTGCCGTCTCCAACTCGTGGCAGATGCTCACCGCGTGGGCATTCGTCCCTGGCCGCCGGCGAGCCGGCCGAACCGTTCCGTTCGGGCGCAGGCGGGAACGTGTCACGGCGCCCGCGGCGTGCGCATGTGTCCCGGAATCCGTGAATACGTCCCACCAGGGGAGCATCTGTCACCAGCACGCGTGGCCGACGGGGCCAGAGGACGTGGAGCCGGGCGCAGGTGGAGCCGGGCAGGCCGGTGGGGGCGCCCCTTGGCTCAGGCGCCGGCGACGGTCGGGCGCGGCGTCGGGTCGAGCGGGCGGGCGGGCCGCAGGTAGAGCCACAGGATCCCGACGACGTAGAGGACATGGACGCTCAGCGTCAGGACCTCCGGTGACGCGCTGTAGCCGAGGATGGCCCGCAGGAACTGGCCGATGCCGGCGTCCTCGGACAGGTATCGGCTGAGGTCGTAGGCCGGCTGCGTCCCGATGACCGAGATTCCGGAAAGCCCGGCCACCTCGAGGTACTCGTGAACGGCCTTCGAGAGGAGGCCGGCGGCGATGAAGACGAGGGCGATCCCCGTCCAGCGGAAGAACTTCCGGAGGTCGACGGCCTTCGAGCCGCGATAGAAGCCCCAGCCGATCAGGCTCGCTCCGCCGAGGCCGGCGATCGCTCCGAGGGCGACGCTCGAGGCTGACGTGCTGACCGAGGTTGCCTGGGCGGCCAGGAAGAGGGCCGTCTCCACGCCCTCCCGGATGACCGAGGCGAAGGCCAGGGCAGCGAGGCCCCAGGCCGTCCCCTCGCCGAGGACCCGCTCGATGGCGGCATGCAGGTCGCCCTTGAGCCCTGCGGCCTGTCTTCGCATCCAGAAGAGCATCCAGGTGACGACGGCCGCGGCGACGAGCATCGTCGTGCCCTCGAAGAGCTGCTCCCAGGGTTCGCGGAACGCGCCAACCGAGACGAACAGCACGACGCCGAGGAGGGCGCTGAGGGCGGCCGCGGCGAGGGTGCCCAGCCAGATCTTCCCGGCGTGCCGTCCGTTCCCGGACCGGACCAGGTAGGCCAGGACGATGGCCACGATCAGGGCGGCCTCGACCCCCTCCCGAAGCCCGATGAACGCACCGCTGGTGAACGCGCCGAGATCCACGGTTGACGGCTCCGATGTGGTCGCGCGCCGGAATCGGGGTCGGTTCCGGCTCTCGCGCGAGGGAAATCCTAGTCGCCGACTCGGGATTGTGCAAGGGCCCTTGTCGATGAACGACAGGGTGCCTTACGGGCGCTCATCGCCGCTGCCGCGATGCTTGCCGCGTCGATCTCGAAGTAGGCCCGCAGGGACTCCCGGGTGTCGCTCCGGCCGAAGCCGTCGGTCCCGAGGGCCACGAAGGTCGCAGGCACCCACGGGGCGATCCCCTGCGGCACGGCCGCCATCCAGTCCGAGGCTGCGATCACCGGCCCGCCGCCGGCGCCGAGGACGCCGGTCACGAACGGCAGGTGGGGCTTCGCCGCGGGGTGGAGGCGGTTCCAGCGGTCGACCTGGAGGCCGTCGCGACGGAGGAGCGGGAACGACGGCGCCGAGTAGACCTCGGCCGCGACGCCGAACTTCTCGGCCAGCAGGGCCTGCGCCCCGATGGCCTGCTGGAGGATGGCGCCGCTCCCGACCAGCCGGACGCGATGGGCGGTCGAGCCCTTGGCGGCCGTGACCCGTGGCGCCTCCGCGAAGCGGTAGATGCCCCGCAGGAGGGACTCGTCGATCCCCTTCGGCTTGGGCGCCTGGGGGTAGTTCTCGTTGTAGAGCGTGAGGTAGTAGAGGATGTCCTCGCCCCGCACGTACATCCGCTCGATGCCGTCGCGGACCACCGCTGCGAGCTCGAAGGCGAAGGCCGGGTCGTACTGGCGGAGGTTCGGGATCGTCGAGGCCAGGACGTGGCTGTGGCCGTCGTCGTGCTGAAGGCCCTCACCCGCAAGCGTCGTCCGGCCGGCCGTCGCACCCAGGAGGAAGCCGCGTGCCCTCGCGTCACCGGCGGCCCAGATCTGGTCACCGGTCCGCTGGAAACCGAACATCGAGTAGAAGATGTAGAACGGGATCATCGGGTGGCCGTGGGTCGCGTAGGACGTCGCGGCGGCCGTGAAGCTGGCCATCGAGCCGGCCTCCGTGATCCCCTCCTCCAGGACCTGGCCGTCCACCGCCTCGCGGTACTTCATGACCAGCTCGGAGTCGACGGGCTCGTAGCGCTGGCCGCCCGAGGCATAGATGCCGACCTCGTTGAAGAGGGGGTCCATCCCGAACGTCCGCGCCTCGTCTGGGATGATCGGCACGATCCGCGGCCCGAGGTCGGGGTCCCGGACGAGGTTCCTGAGCAGCCGGGTGAAGGCCATCGTCGTCGAGACGGGCGTGGGGCTCCCGGCATCGAACTCGGCGTCGAAGGTCGGCTTGGGAGACGGGAGCGGCGCGGAGCGGACGACGCGCTTCGGGAGCGGCCCGCCCAGGGCGCGGCGGCGCTCGTTGAGGTACTCGACCTCCTCGGACTTCGGCCCCGGGTGGTAGTAGGGCGCGTCCTTGAGGGCGCTGTCCGGGATCGGCAGCTCCAGGCGATCCCGGAAGATCCTGAGCTCGCTCTCGGACAGCTTCTTGGCCTGATGGGTGATGTTCCGGGCCTCGACGCCCGGCCCCAGCGTCCAGCCCTTGACCGTCTTGGCAAGGATGACGGTCGGGACGCCGCGGTGCTCGGTCGCGGCCTTGTAGGCGGCGTAGACCTTGCGGTAGTCGTGGCCGCCGCGGCGGAGCTTGGCGAGGTCGTCGTCGGTCAGGTGCTCGACGAGCCTGCGAAGGCGCGGATCGGGCCCGAAGAAGTGCTCCCGGATGTAGGCCCCACCGGCGACCGAGAACTTCTGGAACTCACCGTCCACGGTCGTGTTCATCTTCTCGACCAGGACGCCGTCCACGTCCCGGGCGAGGAGCTCATCCCACTCGCGGCCCCAGACGACCTTGATGACGTTCCAGCCAGCACCCCGGAAGAGGCCTTCGAGCTCCTGGATGATCTTGCCGTTGCCGCGGACCGGTCCGTCGAGCCGCTGCAGGTTGCAGTTGACGACGAAGATGAGGTTGTCGAGGCCTTC
>JACQEH010000027.1 GCA_016200675.1 Chloroflexota bacterium
AGCTCATTGGTCAATCGACCGATGTCCGGTCGTCGTGCCGCCGCGATGGTGATGGCCCAGCGCCGGCGTGGCGCACGACGAGGAGGCCACCTATGGCGAAGTTCATGGACGTGCACGACGGTTTCTACGGCGTGTCGGCCCAACAGCTCCAGGACGCGCACAACGCCGACCTGGCGATCGAGAACGACGAGGGCGTCCACTTCGTGAGCGCCTGGATGGACCCCGAGGCCGGCAAGGTCTTCTGCCTCGCGACCGGCCCGTCCAGGGAGGCCGTCATGCGCATCCACGAGCGGGCGGGGCACCCCACCCCGAATGTCTACGCCCTCAGCGTCGAGGTCTGATCCGTCCGGGATAGCCCTGCCCCCACGAACAAGGAGGAATGCACCGTGTCCCGTCTATTCACCTCGAAGGCATCGAAGCTCTGGGCTGCCGCGGCCAGCGCCGTCGTCGTGCTGAGCCTGAGTGCCAGCATCGCTTTCGCCGGCGAGATCACCGGCAACGGCACGCTCAAGGACGTCAACGGCCGATCCTTCTGCGCCTACTCCGGCCAGGAAGACCTGCAGTGGTACACGGATGACGCCGACACCACGCTCCGGACAGACCCGACGCGCGGCGATCCGGGCCACGCGCAAAGCTGGGGCCAGATTCCGCAGGATGTGCGGGCCTTCCTGACGACCCTCGGGCTCAACCCCGGCGTCGCCTGCAACCCGAACAAGACGACGTTCCCCGGCGCCTAGCGCGGGGCGCAATCCGGGCACCGCCCCGGCGGGTCCTCGTCGCCACGGCAACCCATGACGACCCCGGCCACCCTTGAAGGGCGGTCGGGGTCTCCTGATCACACGGGACGCTCGGCGCCGACTCCCAGGCCTCACACCCCTCGGACCAGGACGCACGCCGACACGCCTCCTATCCGCCGGGCGCCGTGCCCGCCCAGGCGAGGATGTCCGCCGTGAGGTGGGCGAAGGCGTCGCCCGGGAAGTCCGGCAGCGCGGCCGCGTAGCGCGGGTCGAGGCCCCAGGTCCAGGCGAACGTTCCTGCGTCGAAGACGTGCGCTCCGTTAGGGCTCACCCACAGGCTCGCGGTCGGCCGGATCGGCTCACCGGCGGTGTTGACGATCGGGGTTTCGGTCAGGGCCATCCCATCGGTCGGATCCGCAAGCTGGTCGAGCTCTCCACCGAGGAGCATCGGAAGTGCCTCACCCGCCCGGAGTCCGATGCCGGGATCGAACGTCTCGATTCCCCTGGCGACCACAAGGGGCTGCGGCTTGCCGGCGATCCCCGCCCAGTCGGCGCCGAACACCTCGCGCGCCGGTCGTGGCTGGGGCAGCTTCGCGAACTCAATCGTCGCGAGCTGTGGATCGGTTCGGGTGAGCGGGTCGAGCGACGCATCCTTGGAACAGACGACGGTGCGGCCCGCCGTGCCATCAGTCCCGGGCTCGAGGCGAACCTGGCGATAGGCGAGGTTCGCGCCAAAGGCCACGATGCCAACCTGCCTTGCCTCGGCCACGAGGAGGGCGTCGCGCATGGACGCCGTCCAGTATTCGGCGTGACCGGCGATCACGAACGTTCGCGCCTCGGTCGCATAGGCTGGTTCCGCGGCAAGATCGGTATCCGCGATGAACCCGGGTTCGTACCCGTGATCCTCGAGCCAGACGATGAGCGGGAAGGCCGTCCTGAACAGGAGGCCGGCCCCACCCTCCCACGCGTACGGTCGATCGAAGCTCACCTTGTAGCCCCGTCCCGGACTGCCCGGCCCGGCCCGTGGTCGGTGATACAGGCTCACCTCGTTCCAGCTGTTGTAGGCCTGGTACGTCAGTGTCGGAAGCATGACCACGAGACCACCCGGCCGTGGCGGCCGGACGATGAACGGCACGTAGGACTGGCCATGGGCGGCCGACACCTTGGCCAGGTAGACGCCGCTTCGCCACGTGGCAGGTACGGCAACTCGGTAGGCCAGCGGCCAGCCCATTGCGTCGAGGCCGGTCGCTGGGTCCGGGGTCGGGATCCTCAGTGGCGCTACAGGGATGTCCGCGACGCCCAGCACGTGCTCCGCGTCGCGGGCCCCGAGGCGGTACACGTCGATCCGGGCGCGCCGGTCCGAGCCGGCCAGGTGGAGCCCAATCGACTCGCCAGGCAGGACGCTGACCGCATCCGCGTAGCCGCTGACCGCCTGCATGTTCGGGTTCGTGAGCTGCCAGCCAGCCGCCCGGGAGGTCGTCGAAACCGACACGATCGGGTTGTTCCCGGAGAGGAATGTCGCCAGGTGGTCGAGAGTCGGTCGCGGTCCCCTCGACGCCAGCCCCGGATCGAGGTCCGGCAGCGGCCAATTGATCGAGGGCGCCACGAACACGGCCGAGGTCGGCGTCGGAAGGATGGTCGCGGTCGGCAGCAAGGTGGCGCCGGTCGTGGTCGTTGGCACCCCAGCGGTCCCGCTGATCGTCGACTCGGACGGTCCCGGACCCTCTGGCGGCGTCCTGGCCGGCGGCGCGCTCGACACCGTCGCGAAGACCAGCCCCAGGGCAACAGCCGCGAGGGCCACGACGATGGGCGAGATTCGACGCCCGGATCTCTGCATGCGCCTCCTGGGATCCGCAACAGCCTACGCCTCCCCTCGCTGACGACATCGCTCTCGCTGGTCGCAGCCCCGCTTGCATCACATCGCGTTTGGGGTGCCGCGATGATTGAAGGCTCGCGATCCTCCCCTACTCAGTAGGGTTGGAAGGCGTCCCCCTGACAGGCCTCCCTCTGGGATGCCAGGAGGACGATCGGTTGGATCGCGATCTCGTGGAGAAAGCGCAGCAGGGTGACCGGGAGGCCTTCGCCGTCCTGGCCCGCCTGAGCGGCGACCGACTCATGGCGATCGCCCAGCGGATCCTCCGGGATGTCGGACGAGCCGAAGATGCCGTGCAACAGACGCTGGTTATCGCCTGGCGCCAGCTGCCCGGCCTCCGCGATACGGATCGTTTCGACGCCTGGCTGCAGCGCCTTCTCGTCAACGCCAGCTATGCCGAGGCGCGCAGATCGCGCGCCTGGAACGCGAACATCCGGGTCCTGCCGGTCGACGGACCGGCCGGGCCGGACGAAGCGATCTCGATCGATGATCGCGATCGCCTCGAACGCGGCTTCCGCCGCCTGCCACCAGAGCAGCGGGCGATGCTCGTCTTCACCCACTATCTGGGCCTGACCCCGACCGAGATCGCCGAGCGACTCGGGATCCCGGTCGGGACGGCGAACTCCCGACTTCATTACGCCCACCGGGCGATGCGCGCGGCCATCGAGGCCGATGAGCGCCCCGTCGCGGTGGTCGGAGGACGACGCTAATGACCAGCCAACGCGAGCTCGACCGCGTCCTCGGCGTCTTCTTCATCGACGGCGCGGACGAGGTTGCGGATCGCGTGATCGAGGCCGCCCTCGACGAGATCGACCACACCCCACAGCGGCATGCCGCGCGCCTGCCGCGGAGGCTCCAACGAATGAATATCACCAGCCGCTTCGCCGCGGCCGCCGTCATCGGCGTGATCGCGATCGGCGGCGCGCTCTACCTCTTCAGGTCCGGCCCGTCCGGGATCGGGAACGCAAGCCCGACGCCCGGCGCAACGGCGACGCAGGCGCATCCCACCCCGACCACCCCACCCCTGACGCCAACGCCGAAGCCCGATCCGATGCCCCTGACGGGTCCGTTGCCGGGGGCCTCGACGTGAACGACGAGCCCCTCGCCTCGGCGGTGATCTACGACCCCGCGAAGAACTCGTTCAGCGCCACAGGCTCGATGGGAGCCGCCCGCGCGCTCTTCACCGCGACCACGCTTGCCGACGGTCGAGTCCTGGTCACCGGCGGCGGCCCGGCCACATGGTCGAAGCCGGGCCCGCTCCTGGCGTCAGCCGAGCTCTACGACCCACGGACCGGGTCGTTCACCCCGACCGGCTCGATGGCAACGCCTCGCGAGGGCCACAGCGCCACCCTGCTGCCCGATGGTCGAGTCCTCATCGCCGGAGGGATCGACACCTCCGGGGGAAGCCACGCGGTCGCCTCGGCGGAGCTCTATGACCCGAAGACGGGCAAGTTCAGCCCGGCCGCCCCGATGGCGGATGCGCGAAGCTTCCACACGGCCACCATGCTCGCCGATGGTCGCGCCCTCGTCGCCGGAGGCGACCCGGCCGGCTGGGCCGCGACCGGGCAGATCCTCGCATCGGCCGAGATCTACGATCCGGGGACAGGCAAATTCACCACGACCGGCTCAATGGCAGGCCCCCGGGGGGACCATTCGGCGACCCTGCTCGCGGACGGGCGGGTCCTCCTGACCGGGGGCGAGAACGGCAACGGCACGATCGGGTCCGCCGAACTCTACGACCCGAAGGCGGGAACCTTCGGCTCAACAAGCTCGATGACCGTCGTGCGCGTGTGGCAGACCGCGACGCTCCTCGCCGGCGGGCGCGTCCTCATCGCGGGCGGCGGTGGCAATTACAGCAATCGGGAGTTCCTCGACTCGGCGGAGCTCTTCGATCCGGCCACCGGCACATTCACGAAGACCGGCTCGATGGCCGAGCAGCGCACGTACCAGACCTCGACGCTTCTCACCGACGGCCGTGTCCTGATCGCGGGCGGCTACGGCAACCTCGCTCCACTCGCGAACGCCGAGCTCTACGACCCGACTACCGGCACCTTCAGTCCGGCCGGCTGACCGCTCGGGAGGGCGGCGGAAAGTCGCCCTCCCGTTCTCGCCCGGCCACCGCGCCGCCAAGCGTCCCGGGGAGGGCCATGCCCATCAGCGTCCAGTGACGCAGGCCGCACGGACCCGCCACACCGCCATCAGCCAGGAGAACCGCCATGCAGTCTCGTTCGATCACCACGTCGGCGCGGATTCCGGGTGTCAGCCGCCGCACGCTCGTTCTTCTCGCCGCGGGCGCCATTCTCACCCTCTCGCTCGGCGCGGGGGTGACCGTGGCCAACACCGGACGGCCCCACGTGGAAGCCGAGAACACCTTCACCAAGTGGATCACGGCGAACCCGAACCTGCCGGGTGAGGTCAAGGATATGGGCGGCATCGTCGGCGGCGACGTTGGCGACGGCGCCTTCGTCGGGACCGTCCTGGGTGCCACGCCGATCACGGGCGGCCTCGCCCTCAACGCGATCTACGGCTTCAACGGCTCGGCCCACTCGTTCAAGGCGCTCATGCACATCGAGCAGGTCGGCGCACACGCGGTGCTGATTGGCGTCATCACGGACGGGTGGTTCAAGGGCCACCTCGTGAGAGGCGAGTACACGATGGGCACGTGCTCCCACGGTGACGTGAACGACGGAACCTGCTTCCGGGGCACGCTCGACGTTATCCAGGCGCTGCAGCCCTGATCAGACGATACGCACCCGGGACTCGAGGGCGCGGTTCGCGATTCGCCTGGGACCGCGCCCTCCTGTTCATACGGGTGGTTTCGCGGTGAGGCGCTACGGGCCGAATGCCGCCAGCGGCAGGCGAAGCACCGCGTTGTTGTAACCGTCGATGACCCAGACCGATCCGGCGTCGACGACCATGCCGCCTCCCCCACCGAAGGACTCGGCGGGCACGAGAGCCCGATCGACCGTGTTCGTCGCCGGATCGATCCTGACGAGCTGCCCCGATTTCGCATCGCCGGTGTCCATGGAGAACCACTGCCCGCCGTTGATCAGGGTCGGGCTGCCTTCGAAGGGGCCCAGGTTCCTGGACCCGACGACCGTGTTCGTTGTCGGGTCGATGCCGGCCATCCCGCTCGCACCCCCGCACGTGATCACCCAGACGACCGTCGACTCGAATTGGAAGCCCCCACACGGCACCACGCTTGGCGGGATCTGGATGCTCGCCTGGATCGCGTCGCTGGCCGGGCTGATCCGGACGACCGTGGCGTTGTTCGGAACGTCGACCCAGATGCTGCCGAGTCCGCTCGCCAGCCAGTTCGGTCCGCTGCTGCCGGTCGGGCCGACGACGATCCTGGCCACGACCGTGTTCGTGGCCGGGTCGATCCGAAGCACCTTGCCGTCGTGCGTGTCGGCGACCCAGACGCCGGCCGACGATGCGAGGATGCCCTTCGGGGCGAGCCCGGCTGGGATGCGGGCCACCACCTTGAGCGTGGTGGGATCGACTCGATAGAGCAGGGCCGTGTCCCAGTCGGTGGCCCACAGGCCGGCGTCGTTCGCTGCGAGGTCGTTGTACAGGTCCGCCGCCCCGCCGAGGGTGACGGAGCCGGTGACGAGATTCGTGGCCGTATCGATTCGGTCGAGCTCACCGGCGCGAAGGATCCAGATTGCGGAGTCCACGGACACGATCGCGATCGGGCCCTGGGCCGGAATCACCGCCCTCGGGGTCACCGCGACCGATGGCGGCAGCGGCGCGCGTGTCCCAAGTGCGCCCGCGATCGGCTCGGGTGTCGGGGACGGGCTGGGAACCGCGGGCAGACCCCGCCCGAATCCGCCCACGCCAAGCCCGAGCGCAAGCGCGGCAATGAGGAGGGCAACGAGGACGAGCACGGCGGTTCGCGTGCTGCGATCCGCGAAGGGCCGACCGAGCCCCCCGATCCCGAGTTCGTGCCAGGGGTACCTTCGTGCCTGGCCGGTCTTCATCGTCCGGGCGAAGGTTTCCTCGAGCAGGCGCGTTGGCACGCGATCGGGCGCCACGTCGTCCATCCACGCGGTCAGCGCCTGGCCCACGCTCCGATCCGTGCGTGGTTCGCTCATGCCGACCTCCTCCCCGACGACTCCTCGGCAGGCCGTTCATCCGCCTCGAGGGCGGCTCGCATGGCAGCGATGCCGTAGCGCACCCTCGACTTCACCGTGCCCATGGGGATGCCCAGCGTGTCGGCGATCTCGGAGTGACTGAGCTGGATGTAGTACTGAAGCACGAGTACCGCCCGCTGGTCGAGCGGCAGCCGCCGAAACGCACGCTCGACCCGGTCGGTCTCCGCCATCGCGGAGGCGGAGTCCGCAGAGAAGCCCCCGCCCCCGTGCAGCAGCGACACCTCTGCCCGCCGCGTGATGCGACGCCCCTCGTCGTAGCACGCGTTCACGACGAGCCGGCGGAGCCAGGCATCGAACCGATCTGCTTCACGCAGCCGCGGGATCTCCCGCCACGCCCTGACGAAGGCCTCCTGCGTGGCGTCCTCGGCGCGATCCGAGTCACGGAGGATGAGGCAGGCCAGGGCGTACAAGCGCGTGGACGCCGCTCCCACGAGTGCCGCGTAGGCATCGTGATCTCCGCTCATCGCTCGCCTGACCTCGCCGATGTCGCTCATCCGCCCTCGGCTTTGCCGATCGATTGCCACGCTGCAATTGTCGAGACCGTCCGGACGCCGCAACGATCCCTCGTCGCCGCGACGTCCGTGGCGGCCATCCTGCTAGCTGAGCGGCGCGCAGACCATCGACTGGTCCACGTTGAGGCCGTGATGCGTGAACAACCCGTTCTCGTCGATGCCGATGCCCGCGACAAGGGTGACGCGCCGGCCGTCCAGCACGGTCCAGATCTGCACGCCCCGCTGGGTGGTACTGACCCGGTCGCCGTTGGCATCGAACAAGGTCGTGCGCTCGAAGTCACCGTTCCGCGGAAGCATCTTCGTAGGATCGCTGGCATTCACATAGGAGCCGCTGTAGACGATGTGGCGGAACTCGCGGTTGCTCCAGGTCTGGATCATGCGGGTCGCCTGGAAGGTGTCGATCACCTTGAACGTGCCGCAGTCGACGTCGTACGAGGTCGGGTCTGCGGCGAAGTCCGCCAGGGCGTCGGCGAGGCTGTACGAGATCGTCGTGCCGCGACTGATGACGGGCCCGCTCGCCGCCACTCCCAGCGTCGATGCCACGGTCAGGAGGCCAACGACGACGACTCCAGCGAGGATCCGGCGCCCGAAACGAAGGTGGTTCACGGTTCTCTCCCTGACGGATGGTCCCCGGGACGAGGGCCGATGCACCGTCACCCAGGATGACGCTCCGCGATCGCAGTCCGGATCTAACTCCGGCTCGACTGGGACCCGATCACGGCCGCCTCGCGCGCGATCGAGGCTCGGCGGACCTCCGGTGCACCCCTGTACCGGAGATTGTGGATAACCCTCTAGGACTCTGAATGGCAGGCGAGCAGACTCCGCCGTTGAAGGGTGGCGCAGGATCCGCGAGGGAGATCCAGCCGGCTCGGCGTCGCACGATCGGTCGCCCGACCCCGTCCAGCGTCGGCGGCGAGCCCACCCAATCCAGGCGGTCGCAACACGGTCGCCGGCTTCGCGTCTCGAGCGTATGCGACGGAAGCGCACCGGGCCCGCAGCGTCCGGTTCGAAGTGGCTGGTTGGGAGGACGCGTTCATGATTCCGACAACGGCGCGCCGGTTCGGGGCGTTCCTCGGTGCCCTCGGCCTGACCCTGTCGATTGGGGGCGCCCCCGTGGCGGCAGCCGGCGGGATGAGCATATCGAGGGACGGATTGCCGCCGAGCCCGTTCGTCCACGAGCCCGGCGCCGCGCAGATCGAGAGGAGCGAGCCATGAGCCATCACGACAGCCATCTCGCCGGATCCGTCGGCAACCGGGCCGCCGTCGAGCGGATGTTCGCGGCCTACGTCACCGGCAACTGGGAGATCGTCATCGCGGATGAGGCGGATGACTTCGTCCAGGAGTGGCCGCAGTCGCACGAGCGCCTGACGGGCAAGGGCGCGTGCCTCGCCGTCTACCGCAACTACCCTGGCGGCTCGCCGACGGTCCGCGTGAAGCGCATGTCGGGCGAAGGCGACCACTGGACGGTCGAAACCGAGATGCACTACGGCGAGCAGCTCGTCAGGGGCATTCACCTCCTGGAGTTCCGCGACGGGAAGATCGTCCACGAGACCGATTACTTCGCCGATCCCTTTGACCCGCCCGCGTGGCGTTCGCAATGGGTGAGCGTCGAGGCATGATTTCCGTCGCCATCGATCGATGGCGCGCGAGGAAGTCCCCCTGGCCGATGGCCGGGCCTCAAGGGAGGAAGGTGGAACGATGCCGAACGAGCCCCTGCCAACCGAGCGGGTTCACGGGAGCGTGAGCGCGGACGGCCTTCGACTCGGGGCTGCGCTCTGGATCATCGCCGGGGTGATCTGTGCCGGGCTGCTGATCGTCGTGTTCCTGGGCGAGAACCTCCTGGCGCAGAACCCGGGTCTCTCTGCCCGGGTGCTGGGCGGCGCGGTCGCTGGCCTCCTGACCGGTCGCATGCTGCTTGCCCGCCCGAGCGTCGGCGTCCTGCGCTGGTCCAATGTCCTCGGCATTGCCTGGGCCCTCGCGTTCGGATCCCTGGCCCTCACGGCGCTGAACGGCCCCGATCGGGGCCCCATGGTCTCGTCCAGTCTGATCACCGGCTTCGGCGTCGCCGGCGCGCTCGTCACGTTCTGGGCTGGCAGGTCCGGGCGCCGGCGCGAGTAAGCACGGCCGCTGCCCGCCGTCGCCGCGATTGCCGACGGTATCCCGTTTCGGCGACACTCCCTGCATGGAACGCTCCGAGGAGATCCGCCGCGTCGTCCACCGCTGGATGACCGCGATATCACAGAGCGACGCGGCGTCGGCGCTCGGGCGGCTGTCGGAGGATCCCGGGGCCCTGACGATCGGCACCGACCTCGCCGAATGGTGGCGCGGCGAGGAGGCGCGCGTCATCTGGGGCCGCCAGATGGATGAGCTGGGGGGCTTCCCGGTCAGCTGGGGCGAGGTCGACGCCTGGGAGGAGGGCACGGTCGGGTGGGCGAGCCTCAAGTTCGTGATTACCTGGGCCGAGCAGCGGCATGAGGCGCGCGCCACCTACGTCCTCCACCTCGAGCACGGCGAGTGGAAGGCCGTGCAGATCCACTGGTCGCTGCCCCAGGCCAACGAGGAGCTCGGGATGACGCTGACCCGAACCTTCGAAGAGCTCGAAAGCGCGGTCCGGCGCGAACAGCCCGACCTGTCCGGCACGCTGGCTGCGGACGGCACGGTGACGATCGTCTTCACCGACATTGTCGACTCGACCGTCCTCCTGTCGCGAATGGGCGACCAGGCCTGGCTCGAGGTCCTCCGACGGCACAACGCCCTGATCGCGGACACCACGGCAGCGCACGGCGGCACGTTGGTCGAGACCCAGGGTGACGGATCGATGCTGGCCTTCTCGAGTGCGCGACGGGCGGTCGCATGTGCGCGTGCCATCCAACACGCCATCGACGGCGCCTTCGCGGACGCGTCGCCGCCGATCCGCGTGCGAATCGGCGTCCACACAGGCGACGCCTTGCGGGATGCCGACCACTTCTACGGCACCACCGTGCACTACGCAGCGCGCGTTGCAAGCCACGCGCTCGGGGGCGAGGTCCTCGTCTCCAACCTCGTGCGCGAGCTCGTCGCCGGTCCGGGCGTTGAGTTCCTCGAGAGTCGCGAGGTGGAGCTCAAGGGGCTCGACGGTTCGCACCGGCTCTTCGCGCTGAATCTCGGCTGAGGCCAGCTTCGCACGGCCGCCGTCCTTGACAGGTCGCAATGCCGCCGGGCGTCGTGGCGGCGTCAGTGCTTGCGTGCCCAGGGGCCGGCGACGAGCACGGCCCGCCGGTCGCCGCAACTGTCGCTCACCGCCGTGATCACGAGCGCGTCGCCTGTCAGCGCCAGCGAGTACATACCGGGCGTGACCACCGACTGATCGGGGCAGTCAGCCGCAGCGGGTAGCACCATCGACGTGTCGGTGATCGATGTCGGATCAAGCGTGAACGAGTCGCCCCCGACCGGGTTCTGCAGCGCCAGGTTCGCGGCTGTGATCTCGAGGGTCCAGACCCCCGACGAGGCCGTCGTTCCCTCGACATCTGCCGTCCAGGTGCCGCGCAGGGATGGGGGCGTCGAGATCACGACGGCGCTGCCGCTGGCCGTCGTCGGCGGGGTGGGGGTCGCGAGCTTCACGGTGGGGATCTGCGTGGCGCCGGTGGCGTTGCAACCCCCGGTGACAATCGCAACGAGCAGAACCGCCCGCGCGGCCATGATCACGCTCATGAACCGTGTCCCTCCACAACGCGAAGCGTGACCGGTTTGCACCGGCCACGCTTGGGTTGGCAGTTCAACC
>JACQEH010000206.1 GCA_016200675.1 Chloroflexota bacterium
CTTCCGTGGCCCGGCGCACCTCCCCGCCGTCGGCGCCCGGCAGGTAGGCCCGAACGACTGCCGGCCGGCTGGCATCGAGGCGCGCGCTCAGGCCCTCGTCGACGAGCTCGAACGCCGGCTCGACGCTCGTCCCGCCCGGGGCGTGGCGGGCGAGGATCTCGCCGACCGCCTCGACCGCCTCGATGTCGGCCGCGACCGAGAGCTCGAGCCAGGCGCCGTCGGCCGCGAGGCCCTCGTCCAGGGGGTCAGGCAGGTGGCCGGCCGCGGGCCGATGCTCGACCGGCGGTCCGGCTGCAGGCAGGTGCTCGGCCGGTCGCCCGGCCGTCCGCTCAGCCAAGCGCATCGCGGACCCGTTCGAAGAGGCCGCTGCCGCTGCCGTCGCGGTTCACCGGCTCGCCCGCCTCGGCCGCGTACGCCTCGAGGTGCTCGCGCTGGGCCCTCGTCAGCTTCGTGGGCACGACGACCTTGACGAAGACGTGGAGGTCGCCGCGCACGCCCGGCCGCCGCAGGTGGGGCACGCCGCGTCCACGCAGCCGGAGCTCGGTCCCGGGCTGGGTCCCGGGCCTGATCTCGATCTCCTCCTCGCCCTCGACCGTCGGCACCTTCACCCGCGTCCCGAGCGCCGCCTGGGCGATCGAGATCTCGAGCTCGTGGTAGAGCTCGGTCCCGTCGCGCCGGAGCGAGGGATGGGGCGCCACGTGGACGGCGACGTAGAGGCTTCCCGCCGGTCCGCCCCGAGGTCCAACCTCGCCCTCGTTCGAGAGGCGGATCTGGTGGCCCTCGTCGATGCCGGCGGGGATCGAGACGCGGATGCTTCGCCGCCGCTCCGTACGACCGTCGCCCCGGCACGTCTCGCAGGGCGTGTCCACGATCTTGCCGTCGCCGTTGCAGCGCGGGCAGGCCGTGACATTGACCATCTGGCCGAGCATCGTCTGGCGGACGGAGCGGATCTCGCCCCGTCCGTTGCACTGCGGACAGGCGACGGCCTGGGTGCCGGGCTTGGCGCCGCTCCCCGCGCACGTCTCGCAGCGGCCGAGGACCGGGAATTCGATCTCCTTCTCGGTGCCCAGGACGGCCTCCGTGAACGAGATCCGGAGGTCGTAGCGGAGGTCGGAGCCACCCGACGGCCGGCCGCGCCGTCCGGCAGCTCCGCCGGCCGCACCGCCGAAGAAGGCATCGAAGATGTCGGCGAAGCCGCCGAAGCCGGCCATGCCCGGATCGCCCTCGACGCCCGCGCTCCCGAAGAGGTCGTAGCGCTGGCGCCGCTCTGGATCCGAAAGGACCTGGTAGGCCTCGTTGATCTCCTTGAAGCGCGCCTGGGCCGCGGGGTCGGTGTTGACGTCCGGATGCCATTGCTGGGCGAGCTTCCGGAAGGCCTTCTTGACCTCGGCGTCGGTCGCGCCCTTGTCGAGGCCCAGGGTTGCGTAGTAGTCGGTGGTCGTGGCCATGCAGGCGGAAGGATACGGGCACGGGCCGGACTACCATGCCGCCATGCACCAGGCCCGCCTCACCGTCGCCTTGACCTTCGATCATGATGCCTTATCGGACAGCGTCCGCCGCGGCGATGCCCCCGTGAAGTTCTCGCATGGCGAGTTCGGGCCGCGGGTCGGTGTGCCGCGGATCCTCGAGCTCCTCGGGCGCGAAGAGATCCCGGCGACGTGGTTCGTTCCGGGCCACACCCTCGCGACCTTCCCGGAATCGATCCAGGCGATCCTCGCCGGCGGTCACGAGCTTGCCGTCCACGGCTGGTACCACGAGGATTTCTCGCTGCTTCTGGCGGACGAGCAGCGGGCCATCCTGGACCGGGCCGTCGCCGCGATTCGGGATGTCTCGGGCGCCGCGCCGCGCGGGCACCGGGCGCCGTACTGGGCGCTCGGGCCGGACACGCTCGGCCTCGTCGAGGCGGCCGGGTTCGCCTACGACTCGTCGCTGATGTCGGACGACTACCGGCTCTTCCGCGTCCGCCACGGCGACCGCCACTCGACCGAGGACGGCACGACCTTCGGGACCGAGGGCCGCCTCGTCCAGGTCCCGATCTACTGGGGCCTCGACGACTGGCCGATCTTCGAGCCGGCGCCCGGGCGAGACGGGTTGGCCGCGCCGTCGCGGGTCCTCGAGATCTGGGAGGGGGAGCTCCGGTACGGGTGGGAGCACGCGGCCGGCGGCCTCCTGACCATCACGATGCATCCGGAGTGCATCGGCCGGGGCCATCGGATGGCCATGCTCGAGCGGTTCATCGCGGCATGCCGGGCGCTGCCCGGGGTCGTCTTCGAGCGCCTCGACACGTACGTGGATCGCTGGATGGCCGCCGGCGGGAGTTCGGGCTAGGCGAGCGCCTCCCAGCGTCGAGGCCGCTCCATCGTCACGCTCCCTTGCCTTCGGTGTTCCGGATGCCGGCCATCACGAAGGCGATCGCGAACGATGCGGCGACCACGAACAGGCCGGCCACGACGATGTTCCCCAGCCCGGACGCGAGCGCGAGCGCGAGGACCACGGCGGTCGCCGTCTCGTTGACAGCGTGGCCGATGACGAGGGCGCGCCTGGAGCCGGCACCCACATCCCGGCCCATCCAGCCGGCGACGTTGAAGCCGAGGAGCTCCGCGCCATAGAGGCGGGCGAGCACCAATCCCGTGTCGTCGAGGGCCAGCCCGAGGGTCGATGCCACGACGCCCGGAGCGGCGAGGAGTCCGAGGCCGCCGATGAGGCCGACGACGGCGTTGGCGGTGAGCAGGCTGCGCAGGTTCACCGTCGGCCCTCCCATTGCCCGCCGAGCACCGCCAATCGGGTGGGGCGCGGCGCATCGGCTACGGTACCCCGCGGGAGGACGGTCGAGGCCGGCCAACGCTCGAGGCCGGGCCAGGCTCGTCGAGGCCAGGCGAGACGGGCCGGCGGCCGAGGCCGAGCCAGGCTGATCGAGGCCGAGGCCGGCCAACGCTCGGGGCCGAGCCAGGCTCATCGAGGCCAGGCGAGACGGCCGACGCTGGGGAAGCGGCGGACCTCAAAGCGCGGCGAGCGACTTTGCCCGTCCCAGCACCGCCCGGAACATGGACGGCGTCAGCTTACCGGTGAACGTGTTCTGCTGGCTGGGGTGGTAGGCGCCCATGACCGTCCGGCTCCCAATCCGGACCTCGGCGCCGTGCCCGAACCGGGGCCGGGGGCGCGGCACGGGCTCCCCCTCGCCGGCCATGACGCGAAGGACGGCGCTCCATGCGAACGACCCGAGCACGAGGACCACCGTCGCGGTGTCGAGGAGGTCCATCTCCCGGGCGAGGAACGGCGCGCACGTGTCCCGCTCATCGATCGTCGGCTTGTTGAGCGGCGGCGCGCAGCGGACCGCGGCGGCGATTCGGACGCCGAAGAGCGTCAGCCCGTCGTCTGTTCGCCGGCTCGACGGCCGGTCGGCCAGTCCCAGGTCGAAGAGCGCGGCCCACAGGAAGTCCCCTGACGCGTCGCCGGTGAAGACCCGGCCCGTCCGGTTGCCCCCGTGGGCCGCGGGCGCGAGGCAGACGATGAGCAGCCGCGCGTCGGGGTCGCCGAAGCCTGGCAGGGGCCGGCCCCAGTACGGCTCATCGCGGAACCGAGCAACCTTCTCCGCGGCGACGAGCTCCCGCCACGCGACCAGGCGCGGACAGCGGCGGCACGTGACGATCTCGTCCCGAAGTGCGTCGAGCCCCGCCGCAGCAGTCAACCCAGGAGCATCCGGTCGAGGCAGCCCCGGGTCGCAGGACCCTGGGTCGCCGGGTCGACGCCAAGGAAGCGGGGCGCGGCGTCGGTCGTCATGGGTGGCGGAATGCTACCGCGCGTTTCGGCTCGTGGGCCCGGCGTGGCGCGGGGGAAGGGTGCATGCACCGTGTGGACCCCGCACTCGTGGGCACCCCGCACTCGTGGGCACCCCGCACCCGTGGGCACCCCGCACCGGCCCGCTCCCGTGTGGACCCCGCACCCGTCTGGACCCCGCACCCGTGTGGACCCCGCACCCGTGTGGACCCCGCACCCGTGGGCACCCGTGGGCACGCGCTGACCCTTTCGCCAAATCGACATCCGGTGAGGGCTCGTCACGAGGTTGCCGCGGGCCCGCATGCGAGGGATGCACGAGGTCCAGATGACTTCCTGACGGAACGTGCCTGGCCTGTCGAGATGCCGGCATATCACCGTCGAAGCCCCATGGTGTGTCGATTTGTCAGTTCGGCGTTGACAGAGCCGATCTGACGGTATCTGACCAGTGCCGGCAGCCACCCTCAGACCCACCCCGCTCGCGATGATCGGTGGCCAAGCCGGTCCCGCCATCCTTGGTCGATGGATGCCGTTCGCCTGGGCCTCTCGATTCGGGCACTCCGCCGACGCCGCGCGTGGACGCAGGCGGACCTCGGACGCCGCGTCGGGCTATCGGATCAGACGATTTCCAGGGTCGAACGCGGCCACGCTGGAAGGGTCACCCTCCGAAAGGTCGAACGGATCCTCGAGGTGCTCGGCGCGAGGCTGCTCATCCGAGCCCTGTGGCAAGGAGAGGAGCTTGATCGCCTCCTCGACGCCGCCCACGCCCGGCTGGTCGAGCTGTCGATGCAGCTGCTTGCGGAATACGGCTGGGAAGCACTCCCAGAGGTCACCTTCGCGGTCGACGGCGAGCGCGGCTCGATCGAC
>JACQEH010000207.1 GCA_016200675.1 Chloroflexota bacterium
CACGATCCCGGCGACGGCGACGAACGGCACGGCCGCCGTCGCCCCAAAGGCCAGGAGGACGCCGCCGGCCACGAAGAGGAGGGCCACGACGCCGACCGTCCGGCGCCCGAGACGATCCGAGAGGGCGCCACCGATGACCTGGCCCCCGACGTAGGCGAGCGACTGGGCCCCGAGGGCGCTTGCCGCGAAGCCGGCACCGAAGCCGGCCCGGGCGGCATGGGGCACGAATCCCTGCAGGACCCCCTCGTCGAATGCCCCGATCGCGAGGGCGCCCAGGAAGAGGGCCACGAAGCGCCGCGTCCGGATCGCCCGGCGGACGCTCCAGCGGCCGCCGCTCCCGGCAAGGTTGCTGCCCGCGGGCAGGGGCTCGAAGCCGGCAGACACGGCGCCCGGGGCGGACGTCTCGTGAAGGCCGCTGGCGCCGGCCGCCTGCTCGGTCTCCTTCTGTCGGGTGGCGCCCGCGGCCGCGCCACCGGCCGGCACGAGCACGGGCGGCCCCGCGGTCATGAGCCACACGAAGACCACGCCGACGAGGGACGCCGCCAGGAAGACGAGTGCGGTCACCCGCCAGCCCGCGCCGTCGATGAGCTGGGCCGCGACCGGCAGGGCGATCGCGACGCCGATCCCGGGACCGGCATAGGCGATCCCGAGGGCCAGGCCCGGCACGCCGGCATAGCGGCGGGCGATCGCGGTGGTGGTGCCGATGAAGGCGAGCTGCAGCCCGATCGAGTGGAAGGCGGCGTAGGCCAGGATCACGAGCGAGATGTCGGGGGCCACGTAGACCGCCAGCCAGCCGCCGGCAAGGAGGACCATCGAGGCCGTCAGCAGGTCGCGATCGGCGAACTCGTCGTAGGCACGGCCGAGGAGGGGGCTCGAGACGGCGGTCACGACCAGGAACATCGTCCAGGGCGTGACGGCGACCGTGCGACTGATCCCGAACTCCTGCGCGAACGCGACCGAGAGGGCCGGGAACGTGTACAGACCGCCGTAGGCGATGGCGCCCACGACGAACGCCCCGAGGAGCGGCAGCGACAGGCGCGTGACGCGACGCGTCGCGCGGCCGGCCTGGGGGAGTTGGGCGGGCAGGCTCACGCGCTGGATCGTACGCGTCGTGCGACTCGCGGCACGGCGGCGCCGCGGCGCGTGCCCGGAACCCTCGTGCGGCGCCGCGTGCGCGCGATGACGCGTCGCCCGCCCGGGGTCGCTCGTGCGGCGCCGCTTGCTCGCGATGCCCGCCCGGAACCCGCGTGCGGCCCGCGTGCTCGCGATGCCCGCCCGGGGTCCCTCGTGTGGCCCGCGTGCGCGCGATGCCGGCCCGGAACCCGCGTGCGGCCAGCTTGCTCGGCAGGCGAGCGAACCACCCACCGGAGCGGCCAATTCCGTCGCTCTTCGGGCAGACCGCTCGCGTGCCGTTCCAAACGACGCTGGAACGCGTCGCGATACCCGTCTATCGGGTGGTTGGCTCGCCTTGCGTGCCACAGGGCGAGAGCGCGCAGGATGGCAAGAGCCGCGCCAGGGCAAAGTCGCCACCGGACCGGGCCGGACGGCCCGTTGGACCGGGCGGGAGGGCCGTCGTCCGGGGAGGCCGCCTCCGCCTAGAGTGGCGGTGGAGGTGGCGCCGATGCTGGAACATCGCGTCGAGCTCAAGGTCGTGGACTGGGACGACATCCCTTTCCGGGAGGTCGTGGAGACCGCCTGGCACCAGGTCCGGCAGGGTCGCGTGGATGCCGACTCCATCACGGCCGCCGAGCACCTGCAGCTCCTCGTCCGCGGGGCGGGCTATCGAAGCGCGACCGTGACCGTGCACCGGACGGTCGACGAGGCTCTCGCGCATGTCGGTCATTTCGAAGTCCGGCGCGAGCCCGCTCGCGTGCTCCTGGGACGCTGAGCGGAACCGCCCGCCCGCGGCCTGGACCGGCCGGAGGAGGCGACAGCGACGCCCGTTGCCGAGAGGCAGCGGGCGTCGAGTCGTGATGGCGGAGTGCGGGCGGCTGGCGGGGCCGAGTGGTGAAGCCTGGGGGCGCCGCGGCGGCCATGCAGCCCGCGGCGGCCATGCAGCCCGCGGCGGCCATCCGGCCCGCGACGGCTGCCTCGCTACCATGACGGCGTGGACCTCCGCGTTGCCCTGATCCAGACGGACGCCGGACCGGACCCCGAGCGCAACGTCGCCCGCGCCGCGGAGCTCGCGGAGATGGCGGCGGCTGCCGGCGCCGGGCTCGTGGCGCTGCCCGAGTACCTCCAGTACCGCGGCCCGGACGACGGCTATCGCGCCTCGGCCCGGCCCATGCCGGGGCCGTTCACGGATCCCTTCTCGGCCATCGCCCGCCGGCATGGCTGCTGGATCCTCGCCGGGAGCCTGGCCGAAACGTCCCCCGACCCGGCGCGGCCGTGGAACACCTCGGCGCTGATCGCGCCGAGCGGGGAGCTGGTCGCTCGCTACCGCAAGATCCACCTCTTCGATGTCGCGGTCGACGCCGGTCCGGCGGACATGGAGAGTGCCCGTGTCAGCAGCGGCGGCAGGATCGTGATCGCGGACATCGGCGTCGCTCGCCTGGGCCTCTCGATCTGCTACGACCTGCGCTTTCCGGAGCTGTACCGATCCCTCGCCCTGGCCGGCGCCGAGATCCTGGCCGTCCCCTCGAACTTCACGGAGCGCACGGGCCGCGACCACTGGGAGGTGCTCCTCCGGGCGCGGGCCATCGAGAACGGTGCCTGGGTGATCGCGCCGTCGCAGATCGGCGGCCCGCCAGGCCAGCCCGCGTACGGCCACTCCATGGTCATCGACCCGTGGGGGATCGTCGTCGCCCAGGCCCCCGACCGCGAAGCCATTGTGGAGGCGACCATCGACATCGATCAGGTGGCCGCCGTCCGGCGCCAGATCCCGGCCCTCGCCAATCGGCACCCGGAGGCGTACCGGCTCGGCTGACAGGCGAGACGGCGCCGAGACGGCGCCGAGACGGCGCCGAGACGGCGGCGAGACCGCCGAGCGCTCGCGAACGGCGGCCGGCGCCGATCGCCCGGAATCGTGAAAGCGGCGGAGTGCCCGCCGCTTTCGCGTCCCGAGACCCGGGCGTGGGTCAGTTGATGAGCTTGACGAAGGTGACGAACGAGGCGGCGTTGCCTTTGCCCGCCGTGATCACCATCTTGTCGGAGTTGTACGTCTTGTCCAGCCAGCCACTGATCTGCTTCAAGTTGCTGCCCTGGGAGCCCGTGATGTGGAAGTTTGCCCAGCCGACGAACGTGCCCGTGTCGTCGACAATGGCGACGGGGTATGTGTTTCCGACGCGGGCCGCGAGGTCGCTGTACAACGTCGTGTGCGACCCCGCGTTGAGGGGGCTGATGTTGTCGATCAGGGGGTAGACGGTCGTCGGATTGCCGTTGGCGTTGATGTAGTCGTCGGCGAGCTTCGAGTTCAAGTTGTCATTGTTGCCGTTGGCCGTACCGAAGACCGTCCAGTTGAAGTGCGATCCGTCCTGCGGTACGGACCCGTTGCCTGACGGTGGTTCGTCAAACGTCGCCGGGGATCCGGGGATCGAGTTCGCCGGATTCTGGAAAACCTTCTGGTTGAAGATGAGGGGCATCGCACCGTACGCCCCGTTCGGCGTTCCAGCCTGGGCGGTAGCTGTCGCAGAGACACCCCACGAGGCGAAGCCGACGACGCCGGAGAAGTAGTTCCGATGCGGGCGGCTCACCGTCACTGTGACCGAGCCGACCCCGGATGCCACGGTCACCGTGGTGCTGTTCACGCCGTTGACGTAGCCATTCGACGCCGCGACGGACTGTGCGGCCGTCGTCGGATCCTGGCCATTCACTGATGCGTAGCCAGCGGCCATCGCTGCCGCGTCCGCCACGTTCTGCTCATCGCGGCGCTGCAGGAAGGTGTCCCCGCCGTCGATGATCAGGCCGACCATCCCGATGAGGGCAGTCAGGGCGAGGGCGAAGACGACGAGGAGCTGGCCCCGCTGCGATGCGCGGCCCGCGCGGCCCGCCGGCTGCGTGAAGCGTTGATTGAAAGGAAGCATCGGGCCGGACTCCGTCTTCATGGCTTGACCTGCGTGGTCTGGACGTGGGCGATGGAGCTGAAGGCCATCGGCTTGGGAACCGGAAGAAGCGGCGTGATGACGCTGAACGACACGGTCGCGGTCACCCGAATGAAGTCGTCCGCTGGGCAGAACGCCCCGGCTGCCACGGTGACCGTGGCGTCGGCCATGTCCGTGCAATCGATCGTGATGCCCGAGTTGGCCAGGCCGGGCACCAGGTTCTTCTGGGTGTTCACGACGGCAAGCGTTTCGGCCGACCAGGTCGCACTCGAGCAGGGTCCGGTGCACTGGTGCACGCTCGTGACGCGGGCGATCTCGCGGGCGGCCTGGGCCACCCCATTGTTCGTGTAGATGCCGCGACCGAGGTCAATCGTGCCCATCAACAGGAACAGGAAGGGGATGAGGGCCAGCGAGAACTCCACGAGCGCCTGGCCGCGCTCGCGCCGGCCGCGCCGCCGCGCCACTGGCGTCGCCATCAGGCCGCTCACTTGACCACCGAAATCACGCTCGCCCCGCTGGTGGAGGTGAACGTCCCGCTGGTGACGGTGAGGGTGAGGTTGAAGGTCTTGGTGTTGCCGTTCGCGCCCGTCTGGTTGTAGTAGACGTGCGGGGCCTGGGTCTGTCCGTACGTGGTCGTGCCGTCACCCCAGCTCCAGGCCCAGACCGTGGAGCAGGACGCGTTGTAGGTGGTCGTGTCCGTAACGGTGACGGTCACCGGCGACTTGTTGTTGGCCGGCGAGCTGGTCTTCGTAAATGCGGCGCTGACCCCGGCGCAGTTCGGCGTCGTTGTCGTCGACGTGGTCGTTGTCGACGTGGTTGTCGTCGAGGTCGAGGTCGTCGAGGTCGTCGAGGTCGAGGTCGAGGTCGTCGAGGTCGACGAGGATGTCGTCAGGGTCGTTGCCGGCAGGGCACCGATCTGATTGATCGCCGTCGAGCTGAAGGTGACATTCGTGCCACCGAAGAAGACGGCGATAACCGGGGTGAGCAGCGTGAATTGACCGGTGGCCTTGACCGCCACGGTCTTGCCCATCGCGGGCGTGGAGGAGCAGGCGATGCTGGAGCCGTCGCTCGCCTGGCACGTCAGGACGATGTCGGCCGGGTTAACGGTAACGACCGAGCCCTTCGACTCCAGGATGCCTCGGCAGATCACCAGGTTCGTGTTCTGGTCGCAGGCTTGGCCGGCGACGTACGAGGTCGGCGTCTGGGCCGCCTGGAATGACGCCTCGCGGGCGACGTTGGCGATGGTCACCCGGGCGTAGGCGATCCGACCGAGGTCGATGGCCGCCGACAGGATGACCAGGAAGACGGGCAGCACGATGGCGAACTCGACCAGGCTCTGGCCCAGCGAGCGGTCGCGGTAGCGGCGGATGAGCTTGCGGATGAGCATCGTGATCGTGAAGCCTCGACAGGAGGTGGACGCCTCGGAGACTGGCCGTCCTGCCTTGCACGATCACTTGAATCGGTGCGCCTGTGCATAGCCCAAGGGGTCCGACGGGCCCACCCGATGGTCCTATGTGCGGCCGCGCACCTGGCCGCTGCGAGCTCCGATGGGCCTCCGAGACCCGAGCTGGGCGCGTCCGGTCGGTCGGTTCATGACGTCCGGACACGAAGAAGCCGCGCCTCGACGTGCGAGGCGCGGCTCCCGGGCAACCCGTCCCCCCGGAGGCGGGCGACCATGTGGTCCCCGAAGGCGTCCGCGAGGGACGCGCCCGACGTCAGCGGATCAACTGGACCCCGATCGCCTCGGCGTTGTCGACGCTTCCGCTGCCGACGGGACCCGCCGTGATGTACTGGATGAACCAGCCCACCACACAGCTGCTGCTGCCGTTGCCGCCGATGATGTTCGTGAGCGGCTGTCCAGAGTTCGGGCTCGTCCCCCCAAGGCATGCCGAGTTGTTCGGATTGTTCGAATCCGACATGTAGTCGATGTAGAAGGCAGCGACGCCGGTCACGTGATAGACGGCATTGCTCCCGTTGCCGCTCGGGACACAGGCGTTGTCACAGAGCGGGATCATCACGGGCTTGAGGCGCAGGTTGGCGTTGACCTCGTCAGCGATCGGCTTGGCGCAGTTGTTGCCGTTGTCCACCGGCACGTCGACCGGGAAGGTATCCCACTCGATGAGCGGCGGGTTCTGCGTCTCCTGGAGGCAGGTCAGGCTCGGATCCAGGTCGAGGATCTGGAACGACCCGCCACCACCACCGGGCCCGTTGGTCTTGCAGAGCGGCACGATGTACTCGGTGCCGTTGGGGTAGCCGCCCACGGTGGTCGGCGGATCGCTGGTGTCCCACATGCTCTGGGTGAAGGGCGTCGTCGTGCCGTTCTGGCTGCAGCCGCTGATGCTGACCGGGAAGATGACCGGCAGGAACGCACCACCCACCACCTGCCCGGTGACGGCCGTCGCGTCGGCCGTCGCGTTGAAGGTGCTGAAGCCGATGGCCCGCCCGATCGTCGTCCCGAACGTCTTGGTTCCCTTGACCGCCACGCCCTGTGCATTCGCCGGAATGGATCCGCCGCCGACGACCGCCGGAGGATTGCCGCTCGATGAGACAAGCGCGCCGCTGCTGTCGAGAAGCCGGCCCTGCACGTCCGTGTAGTCGGCGACAAAGGTCGTAATCCCGTTCGAATCGGCGATCGACTTCACGGAGTTGAAGACGTCCGTGTCAGTGCGCGTTGCGCCCCCGAGTCGCTCGGCAAGGACGACGGCGCCTCCATTCGCTGCCGCATCGGCCCCGTTCTGGGTGGCCCGCTGCTGGGCAAAGGCATTTCCTCCCTCGAGGAGGAGACCGGACATTGCGATGAGGGCGATGATCACCAGGGCCCCGATCGCAAGCACCTGCCCAGCTTCGGAGCGACGCCGAAGGCCAAGGTCGCGTGATGCATGAGGTTCGCGCATGTGGGGCTCCAATGCTCCTGTGGCTCGGCGGGTCATGGCTGCTTGGGGCAGTTGGCCGCGGTGGTCTGGGCGTTGGGACAGGTGAACTCGACGACCTCGTCGGAGGTGGCAACGAACGTCACGCCGGCCGGAAACAGGATGTTCCGGATGATCGGGGTCATCGGCTGGTATGTCGTCTCGAAACGAACGATGGCGACGCAGCCCACGGCGATCGTGGTGCAGGTGGCGTTTAGGCTGGGATCGGCATTTGGGGTCGGCTTCTTGAACGTGACGGTGACGTTCGGACTGGCGATCTCGGCAATCGCCGTTTGGCTTGTCGCGCGCTGCGTGATCAGCGTCGCGTCCTGGTTGACGATGGCCAGGCGGGCCCCTTCGCGCGCTCCGTTGGTGATCGAGTTGTAGGCGAAGACGCCTCGCCCGACATCGATCGCGGCGACGATCAGGAGGATGAAGATCGGGAAGATCAGGGCGAACTCGGCGAGGGCCTGACCTCGATGGCGTCGCTGTCGGTGGAGGCTCATGTCTTGCTCACCTGGATGGTGCTGTTGCACGGGACCGACAGCCCGCCGACGAGCGTCTGGCTCTTGATCGTCCAGGGGAGGCCACCCTGCTTGTAGGTCACGGTGGTCGTGAAGCCGGCGGCGTTCCAGGTGGCCTGGGCGTTGGCCGACGACGAGCCGATGAAGTCCGGGACGGTGCACGAGCCGACGTTGACCGTGATGTAGTTGCTGCGGGTCAGGGATCCGGGGCCATTGGCGGTCGTCACCGTGAGCTTGACGGTGAAGGTGCCCGCGGCCGCGTAGGTGTGATTCACGGTGAGGCCGGTGCTCGAGGTCGTGCCGTCACCGAAGGTCCACAGGACGCTGCTGGGGGGCAGGCTCGACGTTCCGGAGAACGCTACGGTCAAGGGGGCGTTTCCTGCCACCGGAATGCCGGTGAAGTCGACCGTCGGAGGCACCACGGTTACCGAGATGTAGTTGGTCCGCGTGAATGGCGCGCTGGATCCGACCGCATTCGTCGCCGTCAGGGTGACCGAGTACGTGCCCGCCGTGGCGTATGGATGGACGGGGTTCTGGGCCGTCGACGTACCGCCATCGCCGAAGGTCCAGGCCCAGCTCGTCGGGGAGCCGGTGGAGGAGTCGGTGAACTGGACACTCGACCCTTCGGTGACACTCGTCGGCGTCCCGGTGAAGTTCGCGGTCGGCGCGACTGGGCCGCCTCCACCGATCGAGAACATCGCCGTCTTGATGGGGAAGACCGAGGACGCGCCGACCGTGAGGTTGCCGCCACTTCCCACCACTGCGCTGATGATCGGGGTGATGATCCGGAAGGTGCAGGTCAACCTGACCTCGGCCGTGCCGCCGATGGCGTTCCCGCCGGGGAACGTCGGGTCGGGTGCCGTCTGGGCCCCCGACACCAGCGGCAGGGTGCAATTGTTCGCCTTGGCGTCCGCCAGGATCTGGTTCTGGTAGGACGCCTTCGCGGAGGCATCGTTCGTGACCCACGCCGTCGGATGGTTGGCGGCGAAGTTGGCCGCGACCCGGGCCATGTTCTGGAGGTTGACCCAGCCCAGGTAGACCCGCCCGAAGTCGATGGCGATGAGCGTAAGGAGCAGGAAGACGGGCAGGATCAGGGCAAATTCAGCGAGGCTCTGACCGTTCCGCCCACGGCGGCGCCGGCCTTGGAGCTCACTGGACCCCCCGGTCTCAGTCCGCCGACCAGCCTCCACGAATGGAGTCATGGTTCCCCCGGCGAAGGCGTGATGAGTGCCCTGTCAGGTTGTAGGTATCACCTTGCAGCGGACCTTGCCGTGGTGCAGGAAGTCAACAAAGGCCGGTACTTTCAGGTGCGCCCTCGCTGGTATCGGTTTCGCGCGCGAAGCTTGTGCTTGTCATCACGACTCGCATGCTCCGATCGCGGCCGGTGTGTCGGCCGCCGAAACCCATTTACTGGCCGAGTCGAGGTTCCACCAGCCTTGGCGCAGCTTCCCCAGGGCCGTCGTATGTCTGGACAACCGTGGTCCCACCGGCAAGCTTGACCGTCCAGCAGATGAACTGGCCGATGGCGTCGTGGAGTGGCTGCCCCGACAGGGTGATGTTGTCGCGCGGGGCGTATAGGACTCCCTGCCAAGAGAGTGCCGCACCGGCGTTCACCTGGACCATATTCGTGTTAGCGTCGACCGTCGGGTCACCCAACTGGGCCGGAGTGATCACGTATACAGCGATTCCTACCGGGGTCTTGTCGGTATCGACCGCCGTATAAGTCCATGCACCGCCAGTGAACGTATACGCGTAGGTACCGTCAGTCTGATAGGCGCCCTTCTTGCGGTTCGGCGGAAAGCCCTTCGTTCCGTCAGTTGCCCCGGTATTGAGGTCCACCGCTCCATTCCCGTTTACAGTCATGCCAGGTTGGTTGGATGTATTGCGGAGGAAGATGCTTACTCCGTCGCCCACGACCAGGGATCCGTTGTTCACGTTGAGTGTTCCGGTGATGTAGAAGACCCCGGCTTGCTGGGTGGCGGGCACGTCCGTCTGGCCGTAGTTGCCGTCGTTGTTGGTGTCGTTTGGATCGGAGTAGTTGTGGATGGGATCGAGAAGCAGACAGCCGCTGACGTTGATGTTGTGGTACCAGCCTGGCCCGATCCGGGCGTAGGTAGTGCCCGAACAGCCAACTCCGGGCGAGGACATGAGCGTCCCCTTGGTCAGGGTGATGTCACCGACCTTGCTCGGGGGTGCCGTGTCGGTTGCGAATCCCTGGGGCACTGCGGCGGTCCCGCCACTGGCGGGCACGCCTGTCAATACCGAGGGCAAAGGGTAGTTCGGGTCGTCCACGAAACTCGGGAGCGGCTGAACTGTCTTCAGGTTGAACGTCGGAAAGCCGTCACTAACCTGGTTCGCCGACCAACAGCTATTCCCGCAACTGATGTAATCCTGAAGGTAGGCGTCCGCATCCCCGGTTAGATAGAGGCTGGAGCCGGAATTGAGCTTCATGCCCCAGTTACCACCCACATCACCGTTGGCAACCTGAAGGATCGTGTTGGTGCCTGCGAGGTCGATGTCAGTGGCGTTCGCCGGCCCGGCCTGACCGTTCTTCCGCAGGGTAATGACTGCAAACTGAGATGCAAACACGCCAGCCGTCGCCCAGGCACTGACGGTTCGATCCCCTTGGCCATAGATGTGGCTGAAGAACGATGGATTGTCCTTCTCGACCCAAGCGAACAGGTAGCGATCGGCGGACCCGACGAAGGTCCCTGGATACTTCGTGGATGCGTCGATCGGCGGCGTGCTCACCCAGATGCGGTAGCCGTTGACGACGAGGGGGCTGCCTGCAGACGTATTCGTGCTGTCCAGCCCTCCGTCCGCGAAGTTCGCGGGGTCCGCGCCACCGATGTCCGTGGCGCTGAGTCCGAGATTGAGCTGAGAGTTCAAGGAGTCCCAGGCCGCATGGCGAGCCTGACCCCGCTTTGTTGTGTTGATGGGCCGGCTCAGGAAACCGCCACCAGCCAGAACCGCGGCATCGGCTACGTTCTGGTAGTCCCGGCGCGTCTTCAGCCATGTCCCGTAGTCAACGGTGATCGCCGTGGCGCCGATCAGGACCACGAGGAACATCGCGAAGAGGGCAAGAACCTGTCCCTTCGAGTCACGCTTGTTCGATCGCGTCACGGGTTTGCTCCACATGCGGTCCCAGCCGGGATTGTCTTCAGGGGCTGTGTCTCAACCTTCATTTCCTCACGGGCCGTCACAGTCAGCCGGTTGTCCGCTGTTCCGTCGATGCGATCGATCAAGGCCCCGACGAGAGGGACGAACAGCGTGTGCCCGTATTGGGTCGTGATGATGACCTTCCAGGAGTACGTGGCAGTCGGGTTGGTTGCGGTGATCGGGTTGGGGTAATAACAGTAGGTCACGGTCGATGCAGCGCTAGAGTTGTAGGCCGGAATGCTGCGCTGGAGGACTGGGTTCGCGTACGTCGTGATCGTCAGGTTCGTCTGGCTGTTCGCGCCAACAGTCGACGCGTAGCGCGCCACCTCGCGCACAGCATTGGTCAGCCCGATCTGCCCGCCCAACAGGATCCCCATCTGGATAACGCCGAAGATGAGCAGGAAGAAGAGTGGCGCGACTAGGGCGAACTCCGTCATGGCCTGTCCGCGCTGGCGGCATCGGCGCCGGCTCACGGGTTGCACGTCGGGCTGTTGATGTCACCCAGGTCAGTTGACGTCAGAACCGCATTGCCCACCCGAATGCTCTCGATCGCACTCAACCTGAAGCCCTGGTCGGTCGCCCCATCGAAGGCATCGAGGATGGCCGAGAGCAGCGGAACGAAAAGGGGATGGCTGTATTCGACCTCCACCCGGGCCATGACCGCCGGGACACCGCTTGCGTCCGTAATCCTGTAGTAGCAAACGCTTGTGCGCGGTGTGGCTGGTGCGAGCTGGAGTCGCGACGGGTCGTAACCCCCGACGTTCCGCTTGAGGAAGCCGGTGCTCGAGTTGGTGAGCCGGGTGAAGTAGGTCGTAGAGGCCGGCGTGGCATCGGCAACTGACACAACCGCGATGGAAGCGGCATTCCGAGCTGCTTCACGTGCTGCGTTGGTCAGACCGACTTGGGTGAACAAGAGGAACCCAATCTGCAGGATTGCCAGGAACAGGAGCATGAGCGCCGGCAGGATGATGGCAAGCTCGACGAGCGACTGGCCCTGCTCCCGGCCCGTGGCGCCCGCTGCTGTTCTTGATGAGATCTTCAAGGAACCCCACATTCGTGAATCTCACTATGCCGACGGTACCTTTCAGCGGTACTTGCAGGGGACGACCGGGAACTGGAGCCACGGCGACGGTACGATCCGCCGACGGTACCAACGGCTCATTGATCGGCCGCTCTCGCCCGGCGAGCCTATCCGCATGGTCAAGCCCTTCGCCTCCCTGCTCCTGTGGTTCTACGCCGGCTGGTCGCTCGGCGCGTTCGCTTCGTTCGCGACGGGCGCCCCCGACTTCGGGCTCGTGATCGGGATTGCCTTCGGGGCGATGTTCTGGGTGACACGAGGCCGGTTTGTGCTGAACCAGGGGATCAAGAGCCGCTAGCCAGGCGGTCCACTCACGCCTCCGATGCTGCCGGCGACTCCGCCGGCAGCTCGATCGTGAACGCCGCACCCCCACCGCCCGGCGTCGCCGCGAGCTCCAGCGAACCCCCCATCGCGCGGCACAGCTCGCGCGACACGTAGAGGCCGATCCCCGTTCCTTCGGGATGCTGGTCGGCGCTGCCGCGCCCGAAGCGCTCGAAGAGCCGATCCCGATCTTCCGGAGCCACACCCGGTCCTCCATCCGCGATCGTCAGCGCCAGTCTCCCGGCATCGACGTCGGGGCGGATCGTTGCCGTGATCGGCGTGCCGCGGCCGTACTTCACGGCGTTGTCGAGGATCGCCCAGAGGACCTGGTCGAGCTGGTCGGGGTCGGCAACCGCGAGCCAGCCCGGCGCCTGGTCGTCCAGCTCGAACGGGACGCCGCTCGAACCCAGCGCCTCCCACGCTTTCCTGACGCGCGGCGCGAGGGCGACCACCTCGAGCCGCGGCCGGAGCGTGCTGGCCTCGAGGCGCGATGCCGCCAGGAGCTGCCGGACCATGCGCGAGAGGCGCTCGGATTGCTCCGTGATGATCAACAGCCGGTCGTCGGGGCGTTCGCCCTCGAGCTGCTCCGCGTAGGCGCGGATCGAGGTCAGCGGCGTCTGCAGGTTGTGGCTGATCCCGCGCAGGAAGTCGTCCTTGGCGGCGTCGAGCGCCTCGAGGCGCCGGGTCTGCTGCTGGACCTGCTCGAACAGCTCGGCGTTGCGGATCGCGACCGCGACCTCGCTGGCGTAGAGCTCCAGGAGGTCCTGGTCGGCGGCGTCCCATCGGCGCGTCGCCGGAAGATGACCGACCAGCACGCCCACGCGCTCATCGGGCAGGGCGAGCACCGCCCGGACCGGGCGCGATTCGCCGGGTACGACCTCTTCGACCATGACCCACTCCGGATCGCCGAGGTGGATGGCCGAGTCGATCATCGCGAACGCGGTCCGCGCGTTCGCGGTCGCGCGCGAGATCAGCCGATCGAGGCCGTCGCGGGGCGAGGTCTCACCGATGGCGACGAGGATCCGGCCCAGCTCGGCGTTGCGTCGGGCGAGGTCGGAGGCCAGGCGGTTGTGGCTCTCGACGAGCTGGGCGAGCTCGTCCTCCCCGGCGACCTCGACCCGGGCGGAGAGATCGCCGCCCGACACGCGCTCCACGGCCTGGGCGATCGCCCGCAGCGGCCGGGCCAGGTTTCCCGCCAGGAAGTAGGCGAAGAGAACAGCGAGGATGACCGCGACCGCGAGGGCGAAGACGATGATCCCGCCGAGCGTCGAGTCCAGCGTCCCGCGCCGGGCGATCTCCGCACCCACAAGCACGAGCCCGAAGCCGGCCAGCGGGACGACCGAGCCGGCGATGACCCCCGCGGTGAGGCGAGCCCGAAACGAGTAGCCGGGCCCGATCCGCTGGGGATCGTCCTGCCGACGGTCCGTCACGAACCGTCCGGAGTGGCGGCCGGTAGCGTGGTGACGAGCCGGTAGCCGACCCCGCGAATGGTCACCACGTGGGCCGGGTGGTTGGGATCGGGCTCGATCTTCTGGCGAAGGCGGCGCATCGTGACCCAGACATAGGACGGGTCGGCGTTCTCGGTGTCGGCCCAGCCGCGGTCCAGGAGCGTCTCGGTCGTGACCGTCTGGCCGAGGTTCGCCGCCAGGGCGTAGAGGAGGCGCGACTCGGTCGGGGTGAGCTGGACCTCCTGGCCTCGGACGGTCGCCGCGCGCCGGTGCAGCTCCAGGACCAGCTCCGGGCCGAGGACCAGCTCGCGGCGCGGGACCTTGTCGCCGAGACGGCGGAGGACGCGACCGATCCTGGCCCGCAGCTCCGGGTAGTGGTAGGGCTTGGTGACGTAGTCCTCGGCGACCTCGTCGAGGAGGTCGGCCTTCGAGTCCGCGGTGTCGATCGCGGACAGGACGATGATCGGGAGGTCGGCGAGGGCCTTGACCTCGCGGGCCAGGGACAGCCCGTCCATGCGCGGCATCATCATGTCCACGATCAGGAGGTCCGGCCAGCCGGCTCGCAGCCGGCGGAGGGCCTCGTCCCCGTCCCGCGCGGTCTGGACATCGAAGCCGTCTGCCCGAAGCTGGTCCGCGAGCAGGACGAGCAGGTTGGGATCGTCGTCGACCAGCAGGATCCGCGGCGCCCCGCCCACTCCCCATCGACCGCCGCTCAGCATGCCCCGAGTATAGGCAGGGGGATTCGGCGGCTGGCCCGACGTGAGCCAGGGATCCGCCGCGGCTCCGACGATGCCGCTCGGGCACTCTGCCGCCGTGCCTCCGACGATGCCGCTCGGGCACTCTGCCGCCGTGCCTCCGACGATGCCGCTCGGGTATGAATCGAAGGCCGAAGACGATTGATTGGGCGGTCGATTCGCCGCTTGCGAGCGATGGCCACGCTCACTCGACGCGTTCTTCACTCCTGGGAGGCATTCCAGAGAGTAGCGCCCCCGGCTCATCGGCCGACCCGGGGCATCGAGCTGCCCACCCACCCGTGACCGGGCCCCAAGTCGGTTGATCGAGCGTGAACCGCGCGGCTGTACAACGATGCCCATGCCACAAGCGTCCATCGCGCCACAGGTCGTTGGCCAGCATGTGCGGGCCCTTCGGCTCGCGATCGGGTGGTCCCAGCACGAGCTTGCGAAGCGAGCTGGGATCTCGCAACCGCATCTCAGCCGCATCGAGCGAGCGGCTCGGCCAGACCTGACATTCGCCACGGCCGAGGCGCTGCTCCGAGCGCTGGGCGCCCGGCTGGCGATCAGTGTCGAGGCCCCGTACCTGGCTGATCGACGCTCGCAGCGAGACCCGGCCCATGCACGCCTCGTCGCGGCCGTGCTCTCGAGGCTCCGTCGCAGCGGGTGGACGGGAAACATGGAGGTTGAAGTCGGCGGTGATCGGTCCCGTGGCTGGATCGACATCCTCGCGTTCCACCCGTCCACGCGCGCGGTGCTCGTCATCGAGGTCAAAACCGAGATCCACGACCTCGGCTCGATTGTCCGGACGCTCACCTGGTACGAGCGGGAGGCCGGGCCAGCGGCCCGACGACTCGGGTGGCGGCCTGCCAGCGTTGCCGGTTGCCTGTTGCTGCTTGGCACCGAGGTGAACGATGCCAGAGCCGCCGCCAATCGAGCCGCCCTCGCTGACGCCTTCCCCGTCCGTGCGCATGAGCTTCAAGCGTGCCTGGACCGAGGTGCCACCCCGGCTCGACGGTCGGTCGCGATGATCGATCCACGGGCGCGGCGCTCGACATGGTGTCGACCGCTGCGGATCGATGGTCGACGCGCAACAGCGCCCTATGCCGACTACGCCGCGTTCATGCGCCGCACAGGCCGCTGAGGCATGGAATCAGCGGTCAGCACGCACGTCGCCACTGCGATTCGGACCGGCCAGCGGGTCCGTCACGCTTGTTCGTCCGGCTGGCCATGCCCAAGGGGCATACGCGGGGCCAGCGGGTGAATGCCGGCCGCGTCCCGAGCCCTCAGGGCGCCTTCGAGTCGACGAAGCGGCAGCGGTCGCGGAGGGGGCAGATGTCGTGCTCGGGGTTCCGGGCGTGGCAGATCACGCGGCCGTGGCGGATGAGGTTCACGTGGGCCTCGTACATCTCGCCGGGCTGGAGCATCGCCAGGAAGTAGTCGTGGGCGTCGTCGGCGGACGCCTTCTTCGGCAGCAACCCCACCCGATGCGCCACGCGATCAACGTGGCGGTCGACGGCCATCAGCGGCATGTCGAACGAGAACATCAGGAGCACGGACGCGGTCTTCTTGCCGATGCCGGGGATGCTCGTCAGCCAGTCGCGCGCCTCGAGCGGCCGCATGTCCGCCAGGAACTCGAGGGAGTGATCGCCACGGCGCTCGCGGATGATCCGGAGCGTGGCCAGGATGCCCTTGGCCTTCTGGTTCGGGAGGCCGCCGGGGCGGATGACCTCGACGAGCTCCTCGAACGGCGCCCGCTCCACGGCGTCCCAATCGGGCGGGGCGCCCTCGGACAGCCCTTCGCCGCCCCAGCCCGGGCCGGGAACATGGCGCTCGGCTGCCAGCCCGGACGGATACGCCGCGCGCAGCGCCTCGAACGCCTTCTCGGCGTTGGTGTCGGCGCTGTTCTGGGTCAGGATCGTGAGGATGAGCTCGCTCGTCGGGTCGAGCCGGCGCTCCCACGCGGGATGGCCGTGGATCGTGGCGAGGCCGTCGAGCACGTCACGGACGAGGTTCGGCCGCGTCCGATCGAGCCGCTTGACCCAGGATTTGATCGGGTCGGGAGCGCGCCGTTTGCGCTTCGCGGGTCGTTTCGCCGGCCGCTTCGCGGGTGCCTTGGGACGCCTCCCGGGGAGAACCGTGGCCGCGGGACCCGGCCCGGGCGTCTCGGCGGTCATCGCGGCGCGGCTGATTCCATGGCCGCCATTCTGGCGCCGCACTCGATGAGCGGCGCGGCGCCGGCGGCCATCGCCACCGCGAGCGGCACCGCCCGCTCCCAAACCGGCACCACCTCGACGACCAACGGGGCCAGCGCCTCGATGCCTGCCGGCTCGACCCCGCCACCGACGGCGATGCAGCGCACCCCCGCCCCCCGAGCGCGTCGCGCCACCCCGAGCGCGGTCTTCCCGAACGCGGTCTGGGCATCGATCCGGCCCTCCCCGGTGATCACGAGGTCAGCGGCCTCGAGCCGCTCGCCGAACCCGACCGTCGCCATGACGAGCTCGATGCCGGACCGCAGCGCGAACCGGCGGAAGCGACCTGCCAGGCAGAGCATCGCGAAACCAACCCCACCGGCCGCCCCGGCGCCGGGCGCATCACGCTCCCGACGACCGGTGGCGGCCTCGAGGGCGTCCGCCCACGTGGCGTTCCTGGCGTCGAGGCCCTCCACCTGGTTGGCGGTCGCGCCCTTCTGAGGCCCATACGTCGCCGCCGCGCCCGTCGGGCCGAGGAGCGGGTTCTGGACGTCGCAGGCGACATCGAGCTCCACGCGACCCAGGCGAGGATCGAGGCTGCCAACGTCGACGCGCAGCCCGGCGCCCGGCCCCGACGCCGCCACGGCCGACGCCACGACCGTCGCCCCGAGCGCCTCGACGATCCCGCGTCCGCC
This sequence comes from Chloroflexota bacterium, assembly GCA_016200675.1. Lineage (GTDB taxonomy): Bacteria > Chloroflexota > Limnocylindria > Limnocylindrales > CSP1-4 > UBA5189. The sequence continues at coordinate 17,098 of JACQEH010000207.1, forward strand.
GTCGGTCGTGGCGCTCCCGCCAATCCCGAGGACGACGCGCTCCGCGGCCGCGTCGATGGCGGCGAGCAGCAGATCCCCCGTCCCGTGGGTCGTGGCACCCATCGGATCCAGCTCGCCGGTCGCGAGCCGCGACAACCCCGACGCGGCAGCGAGCTCGACGAACGCCGTCCTCCCATCCGCCGCGAGCAGCCAGGCGGCGTCGATCCACCGCTCCAGCGGATCGCGAGCCCGCGCGACGTGCCGCTCCCAACCACCGGCGGCCTCGACGGCCGCGAGGGTGCCTTCGCCGCCGTCGGCCAGCGGGACCAGGTCGATCTCGTCGTCCGGGCGGACCCGTCGCCAGCCCTCGGCCAGGGCCCGGGCGACCTCGACGGAGGTCAGCGACCCCTTGAACGAATCGGGCGCGATGAGGACCCTCACGCCTCGTCCGGCTCCGTGGTGTCCCGGAGGTCCTTCCAGAAGTAGGTCGTGTCGGACAGGACGCCGGCGGCCGTGTAGGCGTGGTTCGGCATCGTCCCGAGCACCTGCCAGCCCAGCGAGCGGTAGAGGGCGTCGGCGGCGGTGCCGACGGTCGTGTCGAGGATCAGCAGCCACCGACCGTCCGCGCGCGCCCGGGCCTCGATCGCCGCCATCAGCGCCCGGCCGAGGCCCTGCCGCCGGACGCTTCGATGGACGATGACCTTGCCGACCTCCGCCCGGTGCGGCGCGTTCGGGTTGCGGGATCGGATGAGGATGCTGGAGCCGACGAGGGCTCCGGTATGGCGGTCGCGGGCGACGAGCACCGTGATCGTGCCGTCGGCGACCTGCGGGAGCCGCTCGGCCCACCATGCCGCGGTCTCCTCGGCGGTCACCCCGGCGATGAAGTTCACCGAGGCCCCGCCCTCGACGGCGTCGACGAGGAGCGCGGCGAGCGCCGGGATCGCGGCCTCGTAGCCGGGCGCATCGAGCTCCTCGATCGCGGGCGCGGGGGCGGAGGCGGGCGCGGAGGTGGGCGCGGAGGCGGGCGCGGGCGCGGGGGCGGAGGCGGGCGCGGAGGCGGGCGCGGCGGCTGGCGCGGGCGCGGGCGCGAAAGCGGGCGCGCCCCCTCCAGGCGGAACCTCGGAGTCCATCGTCGGCTACGTCCCGCCCCGGCGCCGCTCGAGGTATTCCGGGATCCGGATCATCGGCGGCCGCTCCAGGTCGGCCAGCTCGATGACCTCGAGCGAGAGGCGCCCCCGGCCGGAGCGCGGCAGCTTCATCGTGGAGCCGAGCTCGGCGAAGAGGCGTGCCTTGCGGCGCTCCTCGAGGCGCTTCATGACGGCCTGGAGGATCACGAACGACATCCGGGACAGGCCCTCGAGCTCCTGGTTGCGATGGACCCGCCGCTCCAGGTCCACCTGGCCGAGCCCCTCGAGGCCGGCCCGCTCGGCGACGTCGATCAGGTGCCCGATCTCGACGGCGTAGCCCGTGAAGAAGGACAGCTGCTCAAGGATCGAACGACGGCCCGCGTACTCGCCGGCGAGGGGCTGGATGAAGCCCGACAGCTCGGGGTAGAAGAGGTTGATGAGGGGCCGGGCCACGAGCTCCGTGACCCGCCCGCCGCCGCCCTCGCGGAGGATCCCGTCCTCCACGATCGGGCGCTGGTAGTAGCCCTTGACGTACTGCAGGCGCGGCTCGTGGAGCAGCGGCCCCAGGGTCCCGTAGACCATCCGCGGATGCCAGTTCCGGACGTCCGTGTCGGCCCAGACCACGATGTCGCCGGTCGTCTCGTAGAGCGACTTCCAAAGCGCCTCGCCCTTGCCCCGAAAGGATCCGTAGCGGGCCAGGACGTCGGGGTGCTGGACGACCCGGGCGCCCTCGGCCTCGGCGATCTCCCGGGTCCGATCCGTCGATGCCGAATCGATGACGAGGATCTCGTCCAGGAGCGGAACCCGGCCCACCATCTCCCGGATCGCCCGCCGGACGATCGGCCCGATCGTCTCCTCCTCGTTGAGGGTCGGCAGGACGAGGCTGATGGTGAGCCCCTGCTTCTCCTTGAGCTGCACCAGGCGCCGAAGGTCGCCGAACTCGCTGTGGTGGAAGTTCGATTCCCCGAACCAGCGCTCGACGCGGGTGGGGACGGCCCGGGCCTCCTCCGCGGCGCGGTCGGCCGCGGCGAGGGTCTCGGCGTGCGCCGCCAGCTGCTCGAAGGTCTGGCGGCCGATCGCCTCGCGGGTCTTGACCACGATGACGGTCGACTTGGAACGCGTCGCGATCGCCTCCGGCATCGCCCCGAAGAGGTGCGATGACGCCTCGCCCGAGGTCGGCGCGGCGGCGGCGCCCATGACCACGATGTCGGCCCGGTCCGCCTCGCGGAGGATCGCGTTGCGGACATTGGCCGCCTCGCGGACGACCATCTCGGCGGGCACGTCGGCGTGGGTCCGGACGAACGCCGCGAGCGCCTTCTCGGCCTGGGCGCGGACCGCGATCGTGATCCCCGGCGGGACGACGTGGAGGGCGATGAGCTCCGCCCCGTGGCGGGCCGCGATCGCCCCGGCGAAGCGCATCGCCAGCTCGGCGTGGGGGCCGCCGCGGACCGGCACCATCACCCGCCGGATCTGCTGGGCTCCGCGCTGCTTGACGACCGCGATGTCGCACGGCGCCTCGTGCATGACCTCGTCGATCGTCGACGAGAAGGGCGCGGTCAGGCCGTCGCGCGTCGAGGATGCCTTGCCGCCCCAGCCGAAGACGATGAGGTCAGCGTCCAGCTCGCCGGCGGCCTCCGTGATGCCCTCCGCGGCGTGACGCCCGATCCGGACGATGGGATGGATGGGCGTGCCTTCCGGCGCGAAGTCCAGGACGCGCTGGAGGAGCCGGCGGGCGTGGCGGGCGCGGGTGGCGCCCTCGGAGAGCGCCATGCCCTCGGGGACCTCGACGATGCCCAGCGCGGTCAGCTCGCCGGTGCGGGGCTCCAGGAGGTCGCCGCCCAGGCGCACGAGCTCCTCGGCAGTCGCCGGGTTCGCGACCGGGATGACGATGCGGGCGGGGAGCGGCAGCGTCATCCGGGCATCTCGGCGCCCGTCCGGGGCGTGGCCGCGCTCGACGGATCGGCAGGGGCCGGCTCCTCGTCCGACCAGCGCCGCACGAGGTACGACTTCTGGTGCTCGAAGTCGCGGGCCTGTCGCTCCACCTGGTCCTCGGCCCGGACGGTCGTCAGGTCACGGTTCTCGATGACGAAGCTCGCGACGCGCCCGAAATAGATCGGGACGAGGGCGGCGACGTTGCGGTCGATGGCCTCGGGATCGCGACGCGCCGCCACGATAAGGTCGTAGATCACGCGGGTCCAGAGCTCGTCCGGGAAGCTGAAGGCCGCCGCTGCCGCGGTCCGGGCGTCGCCCCGCAGGAGCCCCTCGCCCGCCCGGTCCTCGCGACCCTCGCGGTCGAGGATCGACGCGGCGATCGCCCCCGCTTCGGCGGCTCGGCCCTCGACGTCGCTGGCCGTGGCCGGCGCCAGCATGGTCCGCCAGGCAGCCGGCATGGTCAGCGAACCGGCATGGAACTCCGAGAGGAGGCGCACGACGTCGATGTCGAGCGGCGGTGGATCGGCATGGCGCTCGAAGCCATAGGCCGGGATCTCGCGGCTGCCACGAACCTCGCGCCAGCGATCGGCATTGGCCACGGCCAGCCGGAGGATCGTCCCGACCACCTGGCGGAACATCGGCCCGAGGTCGGCGCCGGGGTCCTTGGGGTCGTGGACCTTGGCGCCCAGCCGGGTCTGGCAGATCGCGAAGCCGCCGGCCAGGGCCGTCGTGGTCATCCAGATGTCGATCCCGAACTTCGAGACATCGGGCGTCCAGCCGGGCGCCTCGAGGTAGGCCTTGACGAGGTCGCCCGAGACGCCGAAGTCGCCGCCGATCGGCTGCCGGATGCGCCGTCCGTAGAGGGCCCTCGTCAGCGGGTAGGTCACCGTGTTGGTGATCGTGCCGTCGTGCTTGTGCCGGGAGTAGAGCGGGGCGACGAAGTCGTAGCCGCCCTTGAGGATGGGGCCCGCCAGGAGCTCGATCCATTCGGGCAGGATGCTCCGGAGGTCCGAATCCACCACCACGAGCGCCTGGACCTCGAGGGCCGCCGCGATCTCGAAGATCGTCCGGAGGGCGGCCCCCTTGCCGCCGCTGCCCTCGACCTCGGGATAGGTCAGGGAGACGCGCGAGAGCTTGTTCGTCGGCCGGACCAGGAGGATCCGCTCCACGTACTCGGGCGGCTCGGTCTCGACCACGACCCTGCCCGTGCCGTCGGGCGAGCCGGCGTCGGAGTTGACCACGACGGGCCGCAGGTCGGGGAAGTACTGGACCAGCCCGGCCTGCGCCGCGCGGACCACGAAGCCGATGGTCGCGGCGTTCCTGAAGCTGGGGATGCCGACCATGATGTCCGCACGGCCGAGTCGGGCGATCTCGTCGCGGATGGCCGGCGTCAGCACGGTCTCGGGCACCTCCCCACCGTACCACCGGCCGGGATCAGCGGTCGGCGCGCCCCCTCAGCGGCGGGGGATGAGGGCCGTTGCCCACTCCGGGTGCGGCTTGCCCGGCGTGTAGCGGCTGTTGGCACCCTTGACCGCGACCTCCCGGAAGCCCAGGGCCCGCCACTGGGCGTACCAGGCTTCCACGGGTCCGCGGACGCTGACCGTCCGCCGGACGACCTCGCCTTCGACCAGGGCCGCCTCGAGGAGGCGCTTCCGCTCCCCGAGGGGCACGTCGATGAGGGGCTCGCCGTCGAGCCACAGGAGGTCAACGGCCACGAATGCGGTCGGAGACGTCGAGCCGACGGCCACGCGGCGGCTGCGATCCGCGTCGATCTCCGCGCGCCGTTCCCGGCCGCCCCCACCGAGGAGGAACTGGCGGCCCATCTCGGTCGCCGACGGGATCGATTCGACGCCGGGCACGGAGTCGAGGCCGGCGGTGTCCTGGATCGGTGCGGGCAGGAGATAGCCGTCGAGGACGAGCTCGCCGGCACGGACGGCGTCGAGGATGGCCTCTCGCAACGGCTCGAACCCCTCGAGGGGATCGCCCAGCTCGTCGCGAATCCCCACCTCGCCGTCGAAGACGTCGACGAGTCCCCGACGACCGGCCCACAGGGGCTCCCAGATCCCGTTCCGGATGCTGCGGGCGTTTGCCCGGCCGTAGGGCATGGGCTTGAGGTCGAGGGGCCGGATGACGTCAGGCGCGGCGGTCACTGGGCCATCGTAGCCCCATCGCCGGCTCCGGCAAAACGGGGGTTCCGGTGCCTCCGCCCGCGGCTATGATCCCGCCGGAGACGGCATCGCGAGCGCCGCGGGCGCCGCGTCCCGATCGGCCCATCGGTCCTGGGAGTCTGCCCGTGTTCCAGCGTCTCGCCGCGCTCACGCCCTCGGGCCACGCGCGCGTCCCGGCCGCGTGGGCCCTCTACGACTTCGCGAACACGATCTTCAGCTTTGCCGTGGTCTCCGGCGCGATCGGGCTGTGGCTCACCGATAGCGGCCAGTTCGGCGAGAAGGACGGCAACTTCCTGCTGAGCGTCGGGATCGTCGTGAGCGTCGGCCTCAACGCCCTCGTCTCGCCGGTCCTTGGCGCCCTGTCGGATCGTGGCGGGCAGCGCCTGCCGTTCCTGCTCGCCTTCACCGTCCTGTGCGTCGGTGCCTCCGCCTTCATCGCCGACGTCGGGGCGACCGGCGGGCTCGTCCTGTTCATCGTTGCCAACTTCGCCTACCAGGCTTCGCTCATCTACTACGACGCGACCCTCAAGACGGTCAGCCGGCCGGAGAGCCGGGGCACGCTCTCGGGGATCGGGGTGGCCGTCGGGTATCTCGGGACGATCGCCGTCGGCCTCGCGATCTTCTTCCTCGACGTTCCGGTCCCGGACCGCTTCCGCCTCTCCTCGATCATGTTCGCCTTCTTCGCGATCCCGATCTTCGTCTTCGTCAAGGAGCCCGGCGAACGGGTCACGATCACCGGCGGCGAGCTGGTCCGGTCCTTCGGCCAGATCTTCGAGACGATCGAACATGCCCGTGGGGTGCCGGGCCTGGGACGCTTCCTCCTCGGCCGGTTCTTCTACTCGGATGCCGTCAACACCGTGATCGTGGTCATGAGCGTGGTCACGGTCCACGCCATGGGCATGACCCCGACGGTCGCCAACCTGGTGCTGCTGGGGTTGACGGTCGTCGCCGTGCTCGCCTCGTTCGGGTGGGGCCGGCTCGTGGACCGTTGGGGCCCGAAGCGGACCCTGATGGCCGTCCTCTGGTCCTGGGCGGTGGGTCTGGTGCTGGGCGGAATCTCCATCGGAATCGGTGGCCCGGTGGGGATCGCGATGTTCCTCGCCGCCGGCGCGATCCTCGGCAGCGGCCTCGGCGGCGTCCAGGTGGCCGACCGGGTCTTCATGCTCCGGCTCTCGCCGCCGGCCCGCCTCGGCGAGTTTTTCGGGCTCTACGGGCTGGTGGGCAAAGGCTCCCAGGTCGTGGGCCAGCTCCTCTACGGGCTCATCCTGCTGCTGGCCTTCGACGCCCTCGGCAACGGGGCCTACCAGATCGCCGTCCTGAGCCTCCTCGTGACGATGCTCGTCGGGGCGTGGCTGCTGCGGCCCGTGTCGGACGTCTGGGCGGGCTCCGGCGAGCTCGATGTCCGTGCCACGCCGCCGCCGGACCGGTTGTCACCCTCGACGACGTCGATGGAGCCGCCAGCGGAGTAGCCGCCAGCGGAGTAGCCGCCAGCGGAGTAGCCCCCAGCGTCCGAACGCAACCCCGCCTTCTTCACCAAATCGACATCCACGGAGTCTTCGGCGAGGTGTTGGCCGGCTTTGGACCTCTTCGGTCGCGTCGATGGCGTCAGTTCGTGCTCAATCGGCCGGCCGACGCCCCGCGATCCGCGGGTACTGTCGGCCTACCGCTCCCCCGATGTCGATCTGGTGAATCGGGGGCGTCTGACGCGATGGATCGCTGTCAGTGATGCCCGGAGCGGGGGTGGCCCTGCCGCCACGTCCAGGCGGAGCCGAGCATCGCCTCGAGCGTTGAACGTCGGGGATGCCAGCCAAGGACCCTGGCAGCTCGCTCGATCGACGCGACGAGGACCGGCGGATCACCCTCGCGTCGTGGCCCCACTGTGTGGGGCACGGGCCGCCCGACGACGGCCGCCGCCGTCGCCAGGACCTCCTGGACGCTGAAGCCGCCACCGCTCCCCAAATTGCAGACGAGGGCCGCATTGGTCCGAGGGTCGCCCGGGGCTGTGGCCTCCAGGGCGGCGAGATGGGCATCGGCCAGGTCCATGACGTGGATGTAGTCGCGGATCGGCGTCCCGTCCGGCGTCGGGTAGTCGTCGCCGAAGAGCGTCAGCGGCAGACCGCCCTCGAGCGCGGCGAGGATGTTCGGGACCAGGTGGGTCTCCGGGTCGTGGCGCTCACCGCCGGCGTCGCTCGCCCCGGCCACGTTGAAGTAGCGGAGGCTGACGCTGCGAAGGCCATACGCCGATCCGTACCAGCGCATCGCGCCCTCGAACGTCCGCTTGGTTTCGCCGTAGGGATTGATGGGTCGGAGCACTGCGTCCTCGGTGATCGGAGATCCCTCCGGGACGCCGTAGACGGCAGCCGTCGACGAGAACACGAGGCGGTTCACGCCTGCGAGGCGCATGGCATCGAGCAGGGCGATGCCGCCGCCGACATTGGTCAGGTAGTAGATCGCGGGATCGGCGATCGACTCGCCCACGAGCGACTTCGCGGCACAGTGCAGGACCGCTTCGATCCGCCCGGCCGCGAGCGTTCGGCCGACGGTCTCGGCATCGGCGAACGAACCCAGCACCAGGCCGGCGCCGGAGGGGACCAACCAGTCGTGGCCGGTCGAGAGGTCGTCGAGGACGGTCACCTCGTGACCAGCCGCAAGGAGGCGTTCGACTGAGACAGAACCGACGTAGCCGGCGCCGCCGGTCACCAGGATGCGCATGGCCGAAGGATACGGGGCGCGCTGCGGGTGCGGTCAGCCGCCCAGGCCCAGGAACGCGCGGAACCGTGCGAGGAGCGAGGGGCGAGGCACTGCGGCAGGTTCCGTCGCCGGTCCTGCCACGACCGTCGGCGCGCTCGCGGGTACAGGCTCCACGGCCAAAGCCGCCAGCCGCCGGGCGGCCACGTCGTCGGGGTCGATGGCCAAGGCTCGCGCGGCGAGGTGGGCCGCCTCGGCGGCATCTCCCCGGGCCGCCGCGACCCGTGCCAGTCCCACGACGGCGATCGCGTTGCGGGGGTCGGCCTCGGCGACCTGGCGGTAGATCCGCTCGGCATGGTCGAGGTCGCCGGCCTCGAGCAGCCGATCCCCGACGAGCAGCAGCTCGATCATTTGGTGGCTCGCAGGATCTCGGTGGCGATCGCGAGGAGGCTCGCGCGGTCGTTGATGGTCGGGTCCGAGATCGCCCGCTCGAGGAGGTCGTCGAGGAGCCGGCCGAGGGCGGGTCCCTGGACAATCCCGAGCTCGTCCATGAGCTCGTCGCCGTCGATCGCGAGGTCGCCTCGCTCCAGGACCACCGGACCCTCGAGCTGAGCGGCGACCCGCGCCCGCAGCTCGCCGAGGCCGTGGGCCGACCGATCGAGCCCCGACCCCATGTTGTCCGCCTCGCGGAGGGCGAACAGGGAATCGAGGTCGGCCCGGCCGATCCGCCGGATGAAGCGCCGGATCCCGGCGTCGCCCCAGGCGGGGTCGTAGGTGAACATGTGATGGCGGACGAGGTGCACCGCGCGATCTGCGTCGGCACGGGGCGTGCGGATTCGAAGCAGGAGCCCAGCGGCAAGCTCCGCGCCGACGGCGTCGTGGCCGTGGAAGTGCCCGTCCGCCATCGTCGCCGGCTTGCCGACGTCGTGGAGGAGGGCGGCGAGGCGAACGACCGGCCGGTCGCCGGGCACCGCATCGACGGTGCGGACCGTGTGGTCCCAGAGGTCGTCCCCGGGAATCTTGTTCTGGGCGATCCCACGCTCGGCGGCGAGCTCCGGGGCGATCACCGCGAGGAGTTCCGTCGCCGCGAGGAGCCGGAGCCCGATCGAGGGTTCCGGTGCGGCCAGGAGCTTCGCCAGCTCGGCGCCGACGCGCTCGCCCGAGAGGTGGGCGGCGAACGAGGCCCGGGCCTGGATTGCCGCCAGCGTCGAAGCCTCGAGCCCGAAGCCGAGCGTCGCCGCGAAGCGGACCGCCCGGAGCATGCGGAGGGCGTCCTCCTCGAACCGGAGGCGAGGATCGCCGACGGCCCGGATCGTCCGCGTCGCGAGATCGCGCTGGCCGCCGTGGGGATCGACGAGGGCGGGTTCGGCCGCGGTGCCTGCCGCCGCGGCTCCCCAGGCCATGGCATTGATCGTGAAGTCCCGTCGCGCCAGGTCGACCTCGATCGTGTCGCCGAACTCCACACGGTGGGGCCGTCGATGGTCGGCGTAGTCGTGGTCGGAGCGGTAGGTCGTGACCTGGAGGACCTCGTCGCCGGCCCGGACGGCGACGGTCCCGAAGCGGTTCTCGTAGACCGCGCCGGGGAAGAGCTCGAGCAGCCGCTCGGGCCGCGCATCCGTGGCGAGGTCCCAATCGGCCGGCACCCGCCGCAGGAGCACGTCGCGGAGGGAGCCGCCGACGACGTGGGCCCCGTGCCCCGTCGACCAGAGCCGTCGCAGCGTCTCAAGGACGGGCTCAGGCGGGCGGATCTCCACGGGCGGACGGATCTCCACGGGCGGGCGAATGTCCACGGGCGGGCGCTGCTCCATCGCCGGCCCGGCCGCGGTCAGTTCCGGCCCAGGAACAGGTACGTCCGCCAGGCCTCGTTGCGCTCGTCGGCGAGATACGGGGTGAAGAGCGAGTAGAGGTCGCTCCGCGGTTCGAACGGTGCGCGGATCAGCCGGAGCCGCGCCTCGTCCAGGGTCTTGCTGCCCTTGCGATGGTTGCAGGCCTTGCACGCGGCGACGAGGTTCTCCCACGTGTGGGCCCCGCCCCGGTGTCGCGGGATGACGTGGTCCAGGGTCAG
>JACQEH010000035.1 GCA_016200675.1 Chloroflexota bacterium
GGCATGCTCCGCGGCGAGCAGCCCACCGCCAGCGGACCCCACTACGCGGCCCGGGACGTCAGGAACGACCCGCCGCCCCTCCAGCAGCACCTGCCCATCCTCGTCGGCGGTGGTGGCGAGAAGGTCACATTGCGGCTCGTCGCCCGCTACGCCGATGCCAACAACGTCGGCGGCGGGGTCGAGGCCGTCAGGCGCAAGGAGGCGATCCTCCTGGAGCACTGCGAGCGGGAGGGCCGCGATCCTTCGGAGATCGAACGCACAACCGGCGTCGGGACCGTCATCATCCGCGACTCGCGCGACGAGGCGCGGCGGGTCTTCGAGGCCACCTTCGCGACGAACGGCAACGCCCGGCTGTGGGAGGACCAGCCCGTGGGCACGCCCGAGGACGTGATCGCGAAGCTCGCCCCGTACCCGGAGATCGGCTACCGCCACCTCATCGCCGGGTTCCCGGCGCCGTATGACGAGGAATCGATGACCCGCCTCGCGACGGAGGTCCGGCCGGCGCTCCAGGGCGCCTGACCCGCGGGCAGGGGGTTGGGTCGCGTCCCACAGCTCGGGGGCGCCTGACCTCGACCACTCGGGCGAGGGCGACCTGCTCATGGCAACGCCGCGCGCCCGCGTCCGCTACCGTTGCCGCCCATGACCGATATCCGCTCCCGCGGCACTGCCGCCGTCTCCTGGGGTCCCGATCGGATCGACCTCTTCTGGGCCGACTTCGACGGGGCCCTCCTCCATCAGGCCTACCGCGACGGTGCCTGGGCCGAGGCGGAATCACTGGGCGGGACGATCGCCTCCACGCCGGCCGTCACCGCCTGGGCCGAGGACCGCATGGAGGTCTTCGCGATCATGCCCGACGGCGAGCTCTGGGACCGCTACTGGGACGGGGCGTCCTGGCATCCCTGGGAGTCGCTCGGCGGCGCGCTCGACCCGTCCGAGGCGCCCGCCGCGTCGTCGTGGGGTCCCGACCGGCTCGATGTCTTCGCCCGGGGCCGCGACGGCCGGACGTGGCATCGCTGGTGGGACGGCACGCGCTGGGTGCCCTGGGAGCAGCTCGACCACTGACCGCGCCCGAGTGGCAGCGGAACTGATAAGTCGCAGCTAATCGCGAGCCCGTAAGGTTCGTCCACGTCCCGTCCGACGTAGTGCCCCGGCGGACGGGACGTCTGCACCGCTCCGCCCGCACCCCGCCGGGCGAGGTTCCCGTGAATCCCAGTGCGGCGCCCTGGCGCGCCTTCGAAACGGCCGAGACGAACCCGATCACGGCCGACCCGGTCGCGCGCTCGCGGCCCGGCAGTCCAGACCGCACCGAACCGGCGCCGCTCCCGCGTCCGGTCCTTGTCGGGGCGCTGCTCGCGATCATCCTGCTGGCCGTCGGCGCGGTCGCACTGGCGTCGACCGGCAGGGACGGGTCCGCGGTCCTCGTCGGAGCTGCCACGGGATCCCCGGGTCCGGACGCCAGCTGTGCGTCGGGTGTCTGCCCAGGCGCTCGCGTGGTCGTGATCGACGTGGCGGGCGCGGTCCTCCGACCGGGGGTCTATCGCCTGCCCCTTGGGGCAAGGGTCGGCGACGCAATCAGGGCGGCCGGCGGCTACGGCCCGCGCGTGGACGCCGCGAGCGCATCGACGCAGCTCAATCTCGCTGCGGCCCTCACGGACGGCCAGCAGGTCCGCGTCCCGTCGCGGGACGACCCGCCCTCTCGGGCGACCATCGGCGGCGGCGGGACGGGCGCGACCGGCGGCGGCGCGATGGCTGGCTCCCGCGTCGATCTCAACCGGGCGACCCAAGCCGAGCTGGAGGCGCTACCCGGGATCGGCCCCTCGACCGCCGCGAAGATCATCGCCTCCCGATCCACGACCGCGTTCAAGACCATTCAGGAGCTCCGCGACCGGAAGCTCGTCGGGCAGAAGACGTTTGACGGCCTGAAGGACCTCGTCACGGTCCGCTGACGTGCCACGGAGCGGATGGATCGCGAGCGGCGCCGTCCTCGTCGCGCTCACCGGCGAGCTCATCGCGAATGGGCGCGGCAGGCTGGCCGAGGCACTCGCGCTTGCCGCGGTCGTGCTCGGCCTCGGGACGATCGCGCCGGCCCTGGCGCGCCAACCTCGTCGCGGCCGGAGCGCGGATCGGGCGGCAGCCCTCGCGCTCGCGGGCGTCGGCGGCCTGCTCGTCGCGACGCGCCTCGTGCTCGTTCCCCTTCCGTCAGCAACCGACGCCGCGGGCGCCCTGCCCTCGGGCGACGGACCCTGGACGGGGCTCGTCCTGACCGTGAGCTCACCGAAATCGGGAGTGGTGCCCGCCCTCATCCAGCTCGATCCACCGGCGGGATTCAGCGTGGCAGCTTCGCTCCCCCTCTATCCCGCCGTCGTCCCTGGCGACCGCCTGTCGATCGGCGGTCCGCTCCGGCCGCCGCCCGTCGGCGATCCGTATGCGGACTACCTCGCTCGGATCGGCGCCTCGGCCACGATCCGTGCCTCGTCGCTCACGGTGGCACCTGCCGGCGGCGACCTCGGACGACGGCTCGAGGGTCTTCGGCGCGGCGCCGACGAGGCGCTCCGGGTGGCCCTCCCCGAGCCGGAGGCCGGCCTGGCGAGCGGGATCCTGGTCGGACTTCGGGACCGCGTCGACCGCGACCTGACGGCAGCCTTCACCGCCGTCGGAGCAACCCACGTCGTGGCGATCTCGGGCTGGAACATCGCCATCGTCGCCAGCACCCTGGCAGCCCTCGGGGGTCGCCTGAGGCGGCGGCGGCGGATGGCGCTGACGGCGATGGCCATCGTCGGCTACGTCGCCTTCGTCGGCCCCTCGCCGTCCGTCCTGCGGGCGGCCGGGATGGCCGGTGTCGTCATGGCGGCCCGTGAGCTCGGCCGTCCCAGTCGGGCCGCGGCGGCGATCGGCTGGGCCGTCACCGGGCTGCTGGTCCTGAGCCCGCCGATCGTCGAGGACCCGGGCTTTCGGCTTTCGGCCCTGGCGACGATCGGGCTCGTCAGCTGGGGAACGCCGCTGACGCAGCGACTCGCCGGGCGCGAGCCGGGGCGCCTGCGTGCCTGGCTGGCCGAGAGCCTCGGCGTGTCGCTCGCCGCCCAGCTGGCGACCCTGCCGGTGGTGGTCATGTCCTTCGGTCGCCTCTCGATCGTCTCGCCCCTCGTCAACCTGGGGGTCGTGCCCCTCGTGGCGCCGGCCATGGGCGCGGGCGCGCTGGCCCTGCTCGGTGGCCTCATGGCCATGGCCGGCCTGCCCGGCGTCGTCGGGACCCGCCGTCGTCGCGGTCGTCTCGGGGGTCGGCATCGTGGCCACGGCGCGCCGGCTGCGGCGCGACCACCCGGGACATCCGAGCGACGACGGGCCCGCCAGCAAGCACCGGCGCACGGGAACCGGCCGGGATCAGCGGCACTGGGCCCTGCCTGCCTGGGCCGGGACCCGCGGCGCACGGGCGCTCGCCGGCGGGCTGGCGTCGCTCCTCGTCGCCCTCGCCATCGTCGTCGTCCATCGGCCCGATGGGGTCCCGCGGCTGACGGTCCTGGATGTCGGCCAGGGGGACGCCATCCTCCTGCAGGGCAGCCGAGGCGGGCGGCTCCTCATCGACGGCGGCCCCGACCCCGGGCGCCTGCTCATCGCCCTGGACGAGTACCTGCCGCCGTGGGACCGGCGCATCGATCTCGTGATCCTCTCCCACCCCCACGAGGATCACGCCGCCGGCCTCGCCGCACTCCTGACCCGCTACGCCGTCCGCCGCGTCCTCGAGCCGGGGATGCTCGGGCCCGGGCCCGGCTACGCCGCCCTGAACGCGGATCTGATCGCCCGGGGAATCGCCCGCGGAACGCTGGCCACGGGCGACCGGCTCTCGGTGGACGAGGTGCGGCTCAGGGTCCTGTGGCCGGACCCCGGATCCGTCCCGGAGCGCCCGCCGGACGGCGGGACGGGCATCAACAACGTGTCGATCGTGCTCCTCGGCGAGGTCGAGGGCCACCGGATGCTCCTCGCCGGGGACATCGAGGAGCAGATCGACCCGACGCTCCTTGCTCGTGGCCTGCCATCGGTCGAGGTCCTCAAGGTGGCCCATCACGGGTCGCGGACGTCGTCCACGGGGCCGTTCCTGGCCGTCGCCCGCCCCCAGGTGGCGGTCGTCTCCGCGGGGCGCGGCAATCCCTACGGGCACCCCGCCCCGGCGACCGTCGAGCGACTCCGGGCGGCCGGGGCGCGCGTCCTCCGAACCGATGACGACGGCTCGGTCACGGTCGACCTCGGACCCGGGCCGATTCGCGTCCGGACCGGCGGCCGGCGAGCCGGCGCAGCCGTGGCGTTGCCGCCGACGGCCGCGGCGGGTGGTGGCCGCGCTGCGGCGAACCTGCTCTGCGGGCTGCCCCGGGCGTCGACGGACCTCGCCGGGCGCGTGGCGGCGGCCGGCCGGTCAGCAGCGGCAGCGTCTGCCGCCTCGGCTTCCGCAGCCCTGGCGGCGCCCGGGTCGATCGCCGCCGACCGGCCCTTCGGCCCATCCGCGTCGGCGCCGTCCGGCGCCGGCCGCCTGGGCTACGCTTCGGTCCGTGACGATTCCCGTGCCCAATCGGCCGCCCTCCCGATCGCCGGCAGTGGCGCCACCCGTGCCCGTGGCCTACTACTGGGGCGACGACGGCTACGGCATCGAGGCGGCGGTCGAAGCCTTCAGGAACGATCCCGTCCGCTTCCCGGGTGGCGCTCCCGAGCGCTGGCGGGTTCGAGGCGCGCCTGGGGATGGCGCCCGCCTCCTGGCTGAGATCTCCGGCCGACTCGCCACCGGGACGATGTTCGGCTCGGGCACGGTCGCCATCCTCGGCGGGGCCGGCCAGCTCACCCGCAAGGGCAGCGATCGGGATGCCCTCCTCGGGATCCTGGCGCTGATCGCCGAGGGCAACGGCCTCGTCGTCGCCGAGGAGACGGATTCAGGAAGGAAGGACGCACCGGCCAGGGCGATCGCGGACGCCATCCAAGCGATGGGCGGCGAGGTTCGCCGGTTCGCGGCGCCGCGCGAGGGGGCCCTTGCCGGCTGGGTCGAGGCCCGTGCCCGGGAGCGCGGGGTGGCCCTCGGTCCCGGGGCGGCCCGTGAGCTGGCGACCCGCGTCGGGGGGTTCGTCCGCGAGGGCGACGTGGATCGGCGCAACCAGGGCCGCCTGGCCGTGGGGGAACTCGAGAAGCTCGCCCTCCGCCATGCCGATGGGGCCTCCGACCCAGTGACCGTCGACGACGTCCGCGAGCTGGTCCCGGAAGCGGTGCCGGGGTCGATGTGGGCCTTCGTCGACGCGGTCGGGATGCGCCAGCGGGCGCGATCCCTGGAGCTGCTGGAGCGCCTCTTCGAGGCTACCCCGGAACCCGTCCTCCTGGCCGTCCTCCATCGCCGCCTGCGCGAGCTGCTGGAGGTCGCGGACCGCCTCGCGACCGGCGATGCACCCGGCTCGCTCGTGCGCTCGATGAAGCTGCAGCCGTTCCGCGCGGAGACGCTCGCGCGTCAGGCGCGGGCGTGGACGGTCGGCGAGCTCGCGGCCGCCCTCGAGGGCCTCCTGGAGCTGGATGCCCTGGTCAAGGGCGTCGGCGGCGTCGCGGCCGGCGACGGACAGGTCAGGCTGGCGTTCGACCTGTGGCTGGCGGATCTGGTCGCGCCGGCTGGCTGACGCGCTCGGGCGGCTGATGGCGGATCCAGATCGGGACCGGGACCGGACGGCCGCGCCGGAACTGGATGGAGCGCCGGCCGAAGGGGACCTGGGAGTTCATGCCGACCAGGCCTGCTCCTGGATCACCAGGTCGCTCTCGATGGCGAACGTGCAGCGCCCGCTGGAGAGGTCCAGGAGCTCGATGAGATCCGGGTCGATGTACAGCTGGTGGCAGTCCTCGCACAGCCCGCCCGGGATGCCGAAGCACAACCGCTCCGACCGGTCGGCCATGCGGAACGTCGTGTCGAAGCGGGTGGTGATGAGGCGGCGGCTGCACGCCGGGCAGCGCTCACGGATCGAGGTCATGGCCCGATGGTGGAACGCGCCTTCCGGCGCCGACATGACCCGAGGGTACGGGGAGGCCCCGTACGGCTGATGTCCCCTTACTGCACCCGGAGGATCGTCTTCGCCTCGGACCAGTGCTTCTCGAGCTGATAGAAACCGCGCTCGGGCGGCGTGAAGACGTGGACGATGACGATCCCGAAGTCGACGAGGACCCAGTGCGAGGCGGGGGTCCCCTCGCGGCCGATGGGCCGGATCCCCTCCGCCCGCATGCCGTCGACGATGCCGCCGGCGATGGCGTCGAGCTGGCGCTCCGAGCCGCCCGAGCAGATGACGAAGTGGTCGGCCATCGTCGTCACCCCGGCCAGGTCGAGTAGGACGATGTCAATGGCCTTCTTATCCTCGGCCAGCTCGACGATGCGGCGGGCGACCTCGAGCGACGAGCGCTCCACGGCCGCGGCCGCCTTGCGCGCCTGGGCGACCACGCGGGCGCGGCCGGGCTTGCCGGCCGGCCGGGCGGCGGCGGGTCGGGCGCTCGCCTCGTGCACCGGTTCGACGGGTTCCACGAGCGCCACGCGCTCGAGGGGTTCGGCCGGCACGGCGGGGACGGCGGGCTGATCGGCGGCGGCGGGCTCGGCGGCGGCGGGCTCGGCGGCGGCGGGCTCGGCGGCGGCGGGGGCGGCGGCGGCGGGGGCGGCGAGTGTGGTCCTGGGAGCGCGAGCAGTCACGAGCGGGATATCCTCGGTTCGGGTCAGCCGGCTCGATGGCCGGCGTACAGGCCATGATCCGCGATGTGGCGTTCCACCGCCTCGGGGACGAGGTAGCGGATGGAGCGTCCGGCAGAAACGCGGTCCCGGATCGCCGTCGAGGAGATCCCGAGGCGCGGCCCGTCGAGCATCGTGAAGCGGCCTTCGAGACCCGGGAAGCTGGTCCGCAGCCATGTCGGGTTGGGCGCGGGATGGTCCTCCCGCGGCACGACGGCCACGCGGCAGGCCGCCAGGAGGCGCTCCGGCTCGTGCCAGGCGGGCAGGCCGGCGAGCGTCTCGACCGACATGATGAGGGTCAGCTCCGGGGGCTCGCCCGAGGCACGGGCCGCCGCCGCGGCCGCGGCCGCGGCCGCGAGGAGCGCCACCGTATCCGCCGTGTAGGACGGACCGGGTCGGTCGACATCGATGCGGCCGAGCTCGAAGGCGGGGTTGCCGGCGATCGCCAGCTCGACCATCGCCACCCGGTCCTCGACCGACGCCGCGGCGCCCTCCGGCTTGTGGGGCGGCAGGCCGGCCGGGACGAAGACGATCCGCTCGAGGCCGAGCGCCTCGCGGGCCTCCTCGGCGATCGCAAGGTGTCCGAGGTGGATCGGGTCGAAGGTCCCGCCCATGATCCCGATCGATCCCGGGTGGATCGCGGCAGGGCGGTGGATCGCGGCGGAGCGGTGGATCGCGGCGGAGCCGCGGACGTCCGTCACGCCCAGCGCTCGGCGGACCACGCGTCGCCGGCCCACTCGAGCTCGACGGCCCCGAAGCGAACCACGTCCCCGGGGGCGACCCCGCTGCGGCGCAGCTCGGCCTCGACGCCCATGCGCTCGAGGTCGCGCTGGAAGCGCTCCGCCGACTCCTCGACGTCGAAGTTCGTCTGGGCCGCCAGCCGCTCCACCCGCTGGCCCCGGACGCGGTAGGCGCCATC
This sequence comes from Chloroflexota bacterium, assembly GCA_016200675.1. Classification (GTDB taxonomy): domain Bacteria; phylum Chloroflexota; class Limnocylindria; order Limnocylindrales; family CSP1-4; genus UBA5189. The sequence goes on from JACQEH010000035.1 coordinate 7,647, forward strand.
GGGCTCGCGCTCGACCGCGAAGGCGTCGCCAAGGGATTGGATGCGATGGACCACCACGCCGGCCGGCTCCGGCGGCTCGGCCAGCTCCGCGACGCCGGGGAGGAGCGCGGCCACGTGGCGGCGCAGCTCCGGGATCCCGGCCCCCGTCGCGGCCGCCATCGCCACCGTGGCCAGGCCGTCGGCCTCGCGGGCGGCCCGGAAGGCCGGCCAGGCATCCGCGGCACCCGGCAGGTCGAGCTTGTTGAAGGCCACGAGGAAGGGCTTCTGGAGGAGGGCCGGATCGTGGGCCGCCAGCTCGTCGCGGATCACCCCGAAGTCCCACTCGGGGTCGCGACTCGAGCCGTCGACGATCTGGATCAGGACCCGCGTCCGCTCGACATGACGGAGGAAGGCGTGCCCGAGCCCGGCGCCCTCGCTGGCCCCCTCGATGAGGCCGGGGACGTCGGCGATCGTGGGCAGGCGGCCGTCGTCCATGCCCAGGTCCATGACCCCGAGGTTCGGCTCGAGGGTGGTGAACGGGTAGTCGGCGATCTTGGGATGGGCCGCGGTGAGGGCGGCCAGGAGCGTCGACTTGCCGGCGTTGGGGAGGCCGACCAGCCCGATGTCGGCGATCAGGCGGAGCTCCAGGCGCAGCCAGCGTTCCTCGCCCGGCTCGCCTTTCTGGGCATGCTTCGGGGCCTGGTGGGTGGAGGTCGTGAAGTGCTTGTTGCCGAGCCCGCCGCGCCCGCCGCGGGCCACCATGGCCGCCTGGCCGACGGCGACGAGGTCGGCGATGAGGGCCCCGCTGGCGTCGTCGTAGACGGCCGTGCCGGGCGGCACCCGGAGGGTCAGGTCCTGGCCGGCCTTGCCGTGCCGGTTCGAGCCCTCGCCGCGGCCGCCGCTCGACGCCTTGAAGTGGTGGCGGTACTGGAAGTCCCGGAGCGTCGTCTGGCCGGCATCCACGGCCAGGTGGATGGAGCCGCCGCGGCCGCCGTCGCCAC
>JACQEH010000028.1 GCA_016200675.1 Chloroflexota bacterium
GGGGCGCTCCGCGGCGAAGCGCTCCCGGATGAGGCGCAGGACGGGCATCTCCCGCTCCGCCCACTCGATGCGGCGGACGCCCTCGGCGGCGCGGCCGAGGTCGGTCACGTCATGGGCTGGCAGGGCACCCGAACGCTGGGCGACGGTCATCGGGCTGGAGGCTCCTTCCTGGGGCTGAGGCGGCGACGGATCGACGTGGCAAGTTCGGACCACGGCGAGCCGATTCGATGGGCAAGGCGCTCTTCGAAGCGGTTGTGCTCGGCATAGCCGAGGTGGCGATAGGCGGAGATGGCCGGTGGATTGTCGGCCCGGACGTTGAGGACCACATGGTCGCACGACTGGAGCAACTCGGCGGTCACGGCGCCCGTGACGGCGGTCGCGTAGCCGCGCCCGCGAACGTCGGCATGGGTGAGGACGTTGCCCACCACGGCGAGCCTCGCCGCCTGGCTCACGACGTGCGTGCCCGCCGCGGACACGAGCCGGCCGCGGACCCGGATGCCGTAGTAGACGCCCTCGCTGATCGCCTGCGGTGGCAGCCATGCTCCAAAGCCGAGCTGGTAGAGGCGGTTCAGCTCCATTGCGTCGGCCGGGATGAGGCGCTCCACCGCAGGGTCCTCGGCCGGCCGGAAGCGGGCCCGATCGACGGCCATGCGGACCATCTGCGGGCCGGCGTCGAGGCGGTAGCGCGCCTGGAGCGTGGGCATCAGGGCCGGCAGGGCCGCGATGTAGGCGAGGCGCGGCCGGACAACGTCCCGGAGGATCGCGGCCACGCCATCCTCGCGGCCCACGGCGAAGAGCGGCTGGGGCGAGCCGCCCGAGTATTCGAGGACGATGGCGATGATCGATCCCCCCGACCACGCCGCTCCCCAGCGCGTCCGGGGGAACTCCCGGTCGTCGAGGTCGCAGAGGGCATAGGCGGCGTAGATCCGGTCGTGCTCGAGGAAGGCCCGCAGGAGGGCCCGGTCCGTCGTGACCGACGTCGACACGGCGGCCTCGCGCCTGGAGATCGCCACGGTGGTCATTGGACCGAGCCTGGGGCTGCAGTGGCGGCCGCAGTCGGGGTCGATGGCAGACCGGCAACGGGGCCGCCCGCCTCCTGGGTCGCTGCCCCGGCCGCCGCGTCGGTGCCGGCGCGACGTGCCTCGCGACGCGCCATCGCGGCCTCGAGGGCCGGCCCGAACGGCGCCCGGAGGACGCCCTCGTCGGTGACGATGCCGCTGATCAGGGCGGCCGGGGTGACGTCGAACGACGGATTGCGAACGACTGTCCCGAGCGGCGCGATCCGCTGGCCGCGAATCACGGTCACCTCGTCGGCGGGGCGCTCCTCGATCGGGATCGCCAGGCCGTCGCGCGTCGCCAGATCGACCGACGAGAGCGGAGCGCAGACGTAGAACGGAATCCCGTGATGTCCGGCGAGGACGGCCAGTGCGTAGGTCCCCACCTTGTTCGCCGTGTCGCCGTTGGCCGCCACCCGGTCGGCGCCGACGAGGATGGCGTCCACCTCGCCGGCGGCCATCAACGACCCCGCCGCCACGTCCGGGATGAGCGTGTGGGGCACGCCGGCCTGGTCCAGCTCCCAGGCGGTGAGGCGCGCGCCCTGGAGGTACGGGCGCGTCTCGTCGACCCAGACGTGGACCGGCCGGCCGGCGTGGTGCGCCGCCTGGACGATCCCGAGCGCCGTCCCGAACTGGCCGCAGGCGAGGGGTCCGGTGTTGCAGTGGGTGAGGATCCGGATCTCGCGATCGCCGACCTCTGGCAGGGCCGCCAGGCCGGCCTCGGCGAGGCGCCCGTGGTCGTCGGTGGCCTCGGCGACGATGCGCTCGGCCTCGTCGCGCATCGCAGTGGCCGCCTCGAGGCCGGAGGCGCCGGCGGCGTCGGCGGCCTCGTGGCGGGCGAGGACTCGACGCACCGCCCAGCCCAGGTTGACCGCCGTCGGGCGGGCAAGCGTCAGTGCCTGCGCCGCCGTCGCCATGAGGGTCCGGCGCGACGGCGACGGGGCGTTCCGCGCCAGCCAGCCGCTGAGGGCCATGCTGATCGCGGCGACCTGGCCGATCGCGGGGGCCCCACGGACGGCCATACTCCGGATCACGCGCGCGCCCTCCTGGGCGCTCCGGACGGGAATCTCGATCAGCGTCTCGGGCAGCGCTCGCTGGTCGATGACGAGGAGGACCGCGTCCGACTCGAAGCGGAACGGCGTTCGGAAGCCGGTCGGCATCGGCTGGCCGGTGGCGCGAGGCGGGAGGGCCCCCTGGCCGGTCTCGGTGGCAGTTGCGGCATTCGGGGACGCCACGGCAGCCCGGTCCGCGGATCCGAGCCCGGCGGTGCCGAGGAGCGTCTGGGCCTCGGCGGCCGACTGATCGCGGATCGCGGTCACCGCCCCCACGACCTGGGCCGCGCTCGCGGCGACGTCGCCGGCAAATTGCCGGAAGAACCGGCGGCGGGACGGATCGGGCGGCGGGCCGCTCATGTCGCGAGGTGCCGCGGGGCCGATCCGGTCAGTACCGGATGACGCTCGTGACGCGCCGCCCGTCGAGGCGGTCGCGGCCGTGCAGGAAGTCGAGCTCGACGAGGAAGGCGAGGCCGACGATGTCGCCCTTGAGCCGCTCGATGAGCTCGATCGTGCCGTGGACGGTCCCGCCGGTGGCGAGGAGGTCATCGACGATGAGGACCCTCTGGCCGGGCTGGACGGCGTCCCGATGGATCTCGAGGGTGTTGGAGCCGTACTCGAGGGCGTACTCGATGCTGAGGGTCTCGGCGGGCAGCTTGCCGAGCTTGCGCACGGGGACCAGGCCCGCTCCCAGCTCGTAGGCCATCGGGGCGCTGAAGATGAAGCCCCGCGACTCCATGCCGACCACGATGTCGACCTGATCGCCGCGATAGGGCGCGAGCATCTCGCCGATCGCCTCCTTGTACGCCGCGGCGTCCTTGAGGAGCGTCGTGATGTCGTAGAAGAGGATCCCCGGCTTCGGGAAGTCCGGGATCTCGCGGATCTTCGCGCGAAGTGCCTCGACGGACATCGGTACGGGGCCTCCTGGGCTGGCGGGCGGATCCGCGCTCGCGACTTGATGGGCCGTCCGACGCGCGATGGCGGCGTCCGAGCGACCCAGCGAGTCTAGCGCACGGGTCGCTGACGGTCCGACGGTCGGTGACGGTCCGCCGGTCGAGGCGAGTCAGCCGTCGGCGCGGGCAGGGCACGCCGCGGGCAGGGCACGCCGCAGACGGGGCACGCCGCGGGCAGGGCACGCCGCAGACGGGGCGCCGCCCGTTGGCGAGGCGCCTCGCCCACAGCGCCGGCTACCTCGCGCCGACAGGCTCCCCCACCGTCGCCGCCGCCCTGTGAGCGGCGAGGCGCCCCGACGCGAGGAACCCGAGGATCGCCACGCCCGCACCCATGGCGATCGCCGCACCGAGCCCCGGCCCTGCCCCCGAACCGGCCCGCACGCTCGTGGCGATGAGGGCCCCGGCGAAGCCGGTCCCGAGCGCCGTCCCGAGCGAGTCGGAGAGGGAGATCGCGGCCGTGAGCGTCCCCTGGGTCTCGAGCGGCGCATCGCGGAGGACGATGATCGCGAACTGCGAGTAGGCGAGGCCCATGCCGAGGCCGGCAACGGCGAAGAACGGGATGCCGATCCAGGCCGGGACGACCGGCAGGAGCGACAGGGCGACGCCCGCCGTGCCGACCGCGACCACCGGGAAGCCGATCCGCACGAAGCGCTCCGGCCCGAGACGGACCGAGTGCCGCGACTGGTACCACGAGCCGATGCTCCAGGAGACGGTGGCGAACGACAGGGCGATACCAGCCGCCGAGGCGGACCAGCCGCGCACCTCCTGCAGGAGCAGCGTCACGTTGGCATCGACGGAGAAGAACGCGAACGTGATGACACCACGCAGGAGGACCGCAGATGGATAGCCGCGCGCGAGCCGAAGGGTGCCGGCCGGGGTGAGCGCCCGGAACGCGTAGACGGCAACGGCACCGCCGACGCCAACCATCAGGCCGAGCAGCGGCAGCTCGCGCTGGAGGAGACCCGTCGTCAGGATCCCGGCCCCGATCGCCGTCGCGATCGCGAGGCCGTAGCGGCGCCGTCGCCCGGCCCGCGCCGCTGCCGCGATCCCGTCGGCGACGTCCGTGTCCGCGTGGGCCTTGGGGATGGCGCCCATCGCCCGGCTCGCCATGCCGCCGGCCAGCGCGATGAGCGGCAGGAGGCCCAGGAAGACCACCCGCCAATGCCAGGTCTGGGCGACGAAGCCGGCGATGGCCGGGCCGACGAGGCCGGGCACGACCCAGGCCGCGGAGAGCATCGCGAACATCCGCGGCCGGAGGTCCTGAGGAAGGCTCCGCCCGATGGCCACGTAGGCGACGGGTGGCACGGCGCCACCGCCGATGCCCTGGACGAAGCGGCCGGCAACCACCACCGACATCGACTGGGCGAGCCCGCAGATCAGCAGTCCGATGGCGAAGAGGCCCAGGCCGAGGGCGAATGGGAACAGCACCCCCCGCTCGTCGATGAGCCCGCCGACGATCGTGATCCCGATCAGCGAGCCCAGGAAGAAGGCCGAGAAGACCCAGCCGTAGAGCTCGAGGCCGCCGAGCTCGCGGGCGACGATCGGCATGGCCGTGGAGACGGCCAGCGCCTCGGCGGCGACGAGGGTGATCGTCAGGACGAGCCCGACCGTGAGGGGGCGCCGGTCGGGCGACCACAGCGATTCGTGCGCCGGCGACGTACCGGTCGGGCCCGCGGAGCTCATGGCCCGAGTATGGGGGAGGTCCCACGGTGCAGGTCGGTGGCGGTGGGCGCGGCGTCCACGACGCGCCTGCGCCTGCGCCTGATATACCGCCTCGTGGGGTCGATGATGGCATCGACCTCCACGGGGAGACCGGCACGCGCCTATCCGGCAGATGACCGTTGAACCTAGTGTCCGGCCCCCGACC
>JACQEH010000215.1 GCA_016200675.1 Chloroflexota bacterium
CTGGATCGTGACGTCCAGGGCGGTCGTCGGCTCGTCGGCGATCAGGAGCTTCGGCTCGCAGGAGAGGGCCATCGCGATCATGACCCGCTGGCGCATGCCGCCGGACATCTCGTGGGGATACTGCTTCACCCGGCGCTCGGGGCTCGGAATGCCGACCAGCTGGATGCTTTCGATCGCCCGGTCCCAGGCCTCCCTCTTGCTGACCTTCTTGTGTGTCCGGACCTGCTCCGAGATCTGGTCCCCGACGGTGAAGACCGGGTTGAGGCTGGTCAGGGGCTCCTGGAAGATCATCGCGATGTCGTTGCCCCGGATCCGGCGCATCTGGTCCATCGGCAGGGCCAGGATCTCGCGGCCGTCGAACCAGACCTCGCTGGCGGGGTCGATATGGGCCGGCGGAATGTCCAGGAGGCGCATGATCGTCAGGGCGGTGACGCTCTTGCCCGATCCCGACTCGCCGACGATCCCGATCGTCTCCCCGCGCTTCAGCGAGAACGACACGCCGTCCACGGCTGGAACGACCCCGTCGAGCACCTTGAACGTCGTCCGCAGGTTGCGGACGTCGAGGAGCACGTCGCGTGCCGGTGGGACGCCGTGGGTCACACCGGCGTCGATCACCTCGGTCATGCGCGGCTCCTCGGATCGAAGGCGTCCCGAAGACCGTCACCGACGAAGTTGACGGCGAGGACGGTGAGGATGATGGCAAAGCCGGGGAAGAACGGCCACCACCAATTGCCGACGAGGATGAAGGTCAGCGAGTTCGACAGGACATTCCCCCAGGTCGGCGTCGACGGGTTGATGCCGAAGCCGAGGAAGCTCACGAACGCCTCGCTGATGATGTTGCCGCCGATGATCAGCGAGGCGGCCACGACGATCGGGCTGAGCGCGTTGGGCAGGATGTGGCGGAAGATGATCCGCCGGTCTCGAACGCCGACGGCCCGCGCTGCTTCGATGAACTCCCGCTCGCGAATGGACAGGAACAGGCTCCTGACCAGCCGGGCCACGCCCATCCAGCTGAACAGGCCGAAGACGATGATGATGGACCAGACGTTGTCACGGGCATCGCGGAAGAACTGGGCGACGACGAGGATCACGAACAGGAGTGGCAGGCTGAGCATGACGTCGACGATCCGCATCAGGAGGTTGTCGACGAACCCGCCGAGGTAGCCGGCAAGGGCCCCCACGATGGTCCCGATGCCGACCCCGATCGCCATGCTCGTCACACCGAGGAACAGCGACGTCCGGGCCCCGTTCACCACGAGCATCAGCACGTCTGCCTGGAGGCCGCCGGTCTCGCCGAAGGGATGGGCCAGGGACGGCGGGCGACCGGCGTAGACGATCTTGTCCGGCAGCGGCGGCACATTCTGGTAGGGCAGGAAGATCGGCCCGACGATGGCGGCAAGGGCGATCAGGAAGAGCAACCCGAGCCCGATGAGCGCAAGGCGATGCTGCTTGAACTTGCGCCAGGCGAGCTCGAACTGGCTCAGCGATCGGAGGTCGACCTCATAGTCGGCGCCAGATCCAGCCGGGGCACCGGTGCCTGACGACCCCGGACCGGCGGCAGCCGTGGAGAGCGACGATTGCGACATGCGTGCCCGGCCCCCTAGTACTTGATGCGCGGGTCGACGACGGCGTAGAGCACGTCGGCGATCAGGTTCGCGAGCACGACCAGGAGGGCCGTGATCATGAGGATCCCCATGAGGACCGTGTAGTCGAAGCTCTGGATGGTGGCGAGGGTCAGCTTCCCGATCCCGGGCCAGGAGAAGATCGTCTCGGTCACGAGCGCCCCGGAGAAGAGGAACGGGATCTCGAGGCCGATGTTCGTGACGACCGGCAGCAGCGCGTTGCGGAGCGCGTGCCGGAAGGTGACGACCCGGTTGGGGAGGCCCTTGGCGCGGGCCGTCCGCACGTAGTCCTGGCCGAGGGCCTCGAGCATGCTGGCCCGCACGAATCGCGAGTCCCCGGCAACGCTGACGGCGACCAGGGTGATGACCGGCAGGATGAGATGGCGGAGGAGATCGCCCATCGCAGCGAGCGGATTCGCCCCGAAGTACGTCCAGTAGTCGGCCGTGCCGAAAGCCGGCGACAGGCGCGCGTCGATCATCCCGCTGACCGGCAACCAGCGAAGGGTCGAGCCGAACAGGACGATCAGCATCAGGCCCAGCCAGAAGGTGGGCATCGCGAAGCCGACATAGGAGAAGACGGTCGCCGCCTGGTCGAACAACGAGTAGCGTTTGATGGCCGCCACCACGCCGAGGAAGATGGCCAGGAGGATCCAGATCACGAGGGCCGTGCCGGCCAGGATCGCGGTCGGGAGGGCCGCTCGCGCAATCCGCGTCGCGACGTCCTCGCCCGAGTCGATCGAGAAGCCGAGGCTCAGGTGGGCCATGCCGTTGTCGCCGCCGCCGAGCGCGGCCGGCAGGAAGTTGGGCACCCCACTCTTTGTCAGCAGGGCGATGCCCGGCTGCTTCGGATCGCAGAACCCCATCCACCGGCAGTACTGCACCGGAATCGGCTGATCGAGCCCCCAGGCGGCGATGAACTTCGCCTTCTGGGCGGCCGTGATGCGGGGGTTGTTGGCGAACTTCTGCTCCGGTCCGCCGGGCGCTGCCAGCAGGATCGAGTAGATGACGATGCTGATGCCGATGATGACAGGGATCGCCTGCAGGAGGCGCCGCGCGACGTACTTCGCCATCAATCAGTCACTGCCTATCGAGGAAGTGTTCGGGGACGTTGCCCGGCCGAGAGGCCCGGATGTGTCGCTCGGGGCACCCGCGACGCGGGCACCCCGAGCGAGGTTCACCTACGGAGGACTGACGAGTGTCGTCAGCCGCCTAGCCCTTGACGTACCAGTCGACGGCGTTCCAGGTGGGACCAGCCGACGTCGGGTTGGCGAAGAAGTTCCCGACGCGGGCGTTGAGCGCCTCGACCTCCTTGCGGAAGTAGAGGGGGATCTCGACGGTCTTCTGGACGTAGATCTGCTGGAACGTCGCCATCGCGCGGCGCACCGCGACGAAGTCGACGGTGTTCTTGACGGCGTCGAGGGCCTTGTCGAGGTCGGGATCGGAGACCTGGGCGTCGTTGCTGCCGTTCGGCTCGAACTGGCTGCTGTGGTACGACGTGTAGTTGCCGATCGGGTCGACCGAGACGCTGAAGGCATGCTCGGCAACGTCGAAGTTGCTGTGCGACAGGGCGCACGGGGTATCGATCTTGGCCTTGTTGAAGGTGCTGAAGATGTCCGTTGCGGACACGTTGTTCGGGATGGCCTCGATACCGACGGCCTTGAGCTGCTGGGCGATGAGCTTGAGGGTGTCGATCCGCGCCTGGCGGGTCGTGCTGCACAGCTCGATCTTGGCCCGGAGCCCGTTCTTCACGCGAATGCCGTCGGCTCCAGCCGTCCAGCCCGCGGCGTCGAGGATCTGGCCGGCCTTGGCCGGGTCGAACGTGGCCGGGGGCTGATCGACGAAGTAGTAGGCGTCCGGTGCGACGTTCGTATTCGCGATGGCCTCGAGGCCGCCGAGGATACGGGTGTTGATGGCGTTCTTGTCGACCGCGTAGGTCAGGGCCTGGCGGAACGCCGGGTCACTGGCCGGGCAGCCCTTGCCGCGATCCTGGACGGCAGGGTTGCGCGAGCAGCCGCCGACGCCGGAGGTCGCATCCGCCTTGCTGCCGTCCGCCCAGTTCGGGCGAAGGAACTCGTACGTGAGCGACGGGATGGCGCTGATCGAGGTGTCGGCAACGCCCTGGGCCTTGAGGGCCGGGATGTCCGACGACAGGAGGTCGGTGATCAAATCGACTTCACCGTTGACGAAGCCGGTGATCATCGCGGCTGGGTCGCCGTACCACTTGAAGATGAGCTTGTCGAGGTGGGCCGGCGCGTTGGACTTGAAGCCCTTGTAGTTCGAGTTCTTGACGAGGGTCACGGACTGGCCCGTGACGACGGATCCGAACTTGAAGGCACCCGAGACGGGGACGTTCGGCATGTCTGCCGGGGCGAAGCCCTTGCCCTTGACCTGGTCGGCCATCGGGATGCCCGACAGGTAGCTCTTCGGCAGGACGGTGCCGAGCGAGACGTAGCCTTCGTAGATCGACTTGAAGTGATAGACGATCGTGGTGGGGGTCGGGCAATCGACGGCCGTGATCTGGTCGTAGCCGGTCGTCCCACCGGCAAGGCCGGTGTTGTCCTTGTCCATGACCCAGCTCCACGTGAACTTGAAGTCGTCACACGTGAGGGGCTTGCCATCGGACCACAGGAGGCCGTCCTTGAGGGTCCAGGTGACGGTCATCGCGTCGCCGTTGGTTCCCGGGACGACAACCCCGCCGTTTGCCGTGGTCGGGATGTCCTTGGCGAGGTCAGGCGCGAACTTGTAGTCGTAGGTGCCAACCGTGAGGCCGGCCCAGGCGGCCGACGCGACGTTGGCCTCGGTCACCTGGCCGAGGTACAGCGGCTGGAAGTTGGTGGCTTCCTGCCAGTCGCCGATGAGCAGCTGGCCGCCGTCCTTGCCGGCATCGGGTGCGTACTTCGTGTTCGTCAGGTCGACCTTCTCGGGGGTCGGCGTCGGCGCCGGCGTGATCGCGGGGGTCGCCACGGCCGTCGGGCTGGGGCTCGCCGCCGCGCCGCAAGCGGCGAACAGGATCGCCGACACTCCGAGCAGCGCCAAGATCGGTTTGCGCATCAATGCTCCTCCAAATTGGCGATCTCGCATCGCCTCACGGCCCCCGTCGCTCGCCATGGACGGGAAGCTCCCGAGAGGTCGAGTCGGCGGGGACTGCCACAGGGGCGCGGGTGAGCCGCGTCTCCTTACGCTGCCGGTACTATGGGCAGGCGTCCACACGGTGTCAAATCGCGCGAGCCACCTGCCGATCGACGTTGACAGGGCGCGATGCGCCCGGTCTGCGGCGCCACTGCGGCCGCGTTCGACCAGTTGAGCGGCGGACCAGCGGGCCCTGGTCGGTCCCGTCGTCCGGGCAGATCATGCCTTCGCTGTCAGCTGCTCGTAGGCGGCAGCATCGAGCAGTCCGTCGATCTCGGCGGCCTGGCTGACCCGGATCCGGATCATCCAGCCCGCCCCGAACGGATCGTGATTCACCAGCTCCGGCGCGCCCGCGAGGGCAGGGTTGGCCTCGACGACCTCGCCGCCGATCGGGGCGAAGAGGTCGCTGACCGCCTTGACCGATTCGACGACCCCGAAGGTGGCGTGCTGGGCGAGCGACCGGCCGGCAGCCGGCAACTCCACGAAGACCACGTCGCCCAGCTGCTCCGCGGCGAAGGCGGTCACCCCGACCGTGGCGACGTCGCCGTCGAGCCGGACCCATTCGTGATCCTTGGTGTAGCGGAGCTCCGGCGGGACCATCGTGGGGCGTCCTCCTCGTGGCGGATCGGATCGCGGTGACTGGCGGCCCGTCAGCGGGGCCGGCGATAGAACGGCAGGGGGACGACCTTGGCCGCGACCGGCTGGTCGCGGATCTCGACGTCGAGGATCGTACCCGGTTCGCTGTCGTCCGGATGGACGTAGGCCATGGCGATGGGATGGCCCAGCGTCGGCGATTGCGTGCCCGACGTCACGACGCCCGCGGGTCGCCCGCCTCGGGCGACGGCATACCCATGCCGGCCGATGCCCCGGCCCGTGATCTCCAGGCCGATGAGGCGGCGCGAAGGACCACGCTCGGTCGCCCGGACCAGCGCCTCGCGGCCGACGAACCCGCCCGGCTTGTCGAGCTTCACGACGCGTCCCAGGCCGGCGTCGAAGGGGGACGTCGTGCGATCCAGCTCGTTGCCGTAGAGGGGCATCCCGGCCTCGAGGCGCAGGGTGTCCCGTGCTCCCAGGCCGCAGGGCAGGAGGCCGGCCTCGTGTCCGGCCGCCTCGAGCGCGGACCACACATCGGGTCCGCGGTCCCAGTCGACGAAGACCTCGAAGCCGTCCTCCCCGGTATACCCGGTACGGGCGACGAGGGCGGGCACCCCGGCCACCTGGCCCTCGGCGATGGCGTAGTAGCGAAGGCCGTTGAGGTCGACGTCCGTCAGGGGCGCCAGTATGCCGGCCGCGGCCGGGCCCTGGATCGCCACGAGCGAGGTCGCCATGGATCGATCGTCGAGCACGGCATTCAGGCCGGCGAGGCGATCCGCGAGCTCGTCCGAGACGACCGCGGCGTTGCCGGCGTTGGCCACCACGAGGTATCGGTCGGGGGCGAGCCGGTAGATGATCAGGTCGTCGATGATGCCGCCGTCCGGGGCGCAGATCATCGAGTAGTGGGCCCGGCCGATGGCGAGGGTCCGCGGGTCGCTGACGACGGCCGCGGCGAGAGCGTCGCCAGCCGCCGGTCCGTCGACGAAGAGCTCGCCCATGTGGGACAGCTCGAAGAGGCCCGCCCGCTCCCGCACGGCGCGGTGCTCCTCGAGGATTCCGCTGTACTGGACGGGCATGAGCCAGCCGCCGAACTCGATCAGCCTGGCTCCCAGCGCCCGGTGCCGGGCGACCAGCGCCGTCTCGTGGAGGGGCGGCGTGACGGGCACGCTCACGTTGAGGGCTCCGTGCTGCGCGAGGCCCGGGTCGGGACCGGGTCGGGGACGCTCCGGGTGGCGGCCGGCAGAAGGCCCTGGGCCGTCGCCACGAGGGCACGCTCCGTCTCGAAGGTCAGGATGCCGGGCGCCTCGTCGAAGGCCACCCAGCGAACCTGCTCGAACTCCCGGTCGTGGTTCGCGAGGTCGCCGCCGGTGGGCTCCATGAGGAAGTAGTGCACCGTCTTGTGGATCCGCGTGCCGTCCTGCATGAAGCGGTAGCTGATCGACGGCAGGGGCTCGACGATCCGGACCTGGAGCCCGGACTCCTCGCGGACCTCGCGGATGGCGGTCGCCTCGATCGTCTCGCCCGGGTCCGGCGTCCCCTTGGGGAGGGTCCAGGTGCCGCCCCGCCGGTCGCCCTCGCGACGCCGAAGGCCGATCACGAGGTAGGGACGGCCGCCGTCGACCGTATAGACGATTCCGCCGGCGGACGTGGCGGTGGTCGTCCTCAGACGAGCCACGGCGCCGACGCGGCGCTCCACCCGCCGATCCGCACGGACCGCGACCACGTCATCGAGATGATCGGGCGCGGTCGCCCGGAGACGACGCGCCGGGCGTGCGTCGGGGTGATCGCCCGCGATCCGCCCCGGAGCTGGGCGAGGGTCGAGGCCTGGCGGCGGAGGACGCTCTGCCGGCCGGAGGTCGCCCGGAAGGCGATTGCCGAGCGCAGGCCGAGGCGGCGCTCGCGAACGCGGACGGACGGACGGGGAAAGCTGGCCGCCGGGCGTGCTGCGTACTTGGCGGCGATGCTGTGCTCCATCGACCACATGGTAGCGCCTCAGCCCTCCTTCGCAAGGGAACGGCGCATCGCGGCGGCAGCCTCCGGTGCGAGCGCGCCACGCCCCTCGGCGAGCGTGATCTCGCGTTCCGCTGCGGCGCCGTAGAGGGGCAGGGCGTCCGGCGCAAGGGCCCGCAGGGTCGCCAAGTGCCGCTCGAGCGTGCCGACGTCACCCCGGGTCATCGGTCCCGTCAAGGCCCGGGCGATGCCGAGCGCCCTCGCATTGGCGAGCGTCTGCTCGGCCAGGCGGCCATAGACGGCGAGCGAGCCGGCCTCGTCCAGGCCGGCCACCGCCCCGAGCTCGGCGATCGCGTC
>JACQEH010000213.1 GCA_016200675.1 Chloroflexota bacterium
CTGGCCGGTCGCGCCGAGCGAACCCTCGACCTCGGGGCGATCGCCCTGCCCGAGCTCGAGCGACTGGCCCGGACCAGCCACGAGAACGCCGGGCTCGGCGTCCTCGACGGCAACCAGGTCCTCTTCATCGCCCAGGCCGACGGCCCGAACGTCGTACCGTCCGGCGACTGGACCGGTCGCGCCTCGACGCTCCACGCCAACGCCTCGGGAAAGGTCCTACTGGCGTCGCTCGCGGAGCGCGAGGTCCTCCAGATCGTCCGGCGCGGCCTCGCCCGCCACACCGAGCGGACGATCACCGAGCTGGAGCCGCTGCTCGAGGAGCTGGCCCGAGCTCGTCGCCGCGGCTACGCCACAGCCTCGGGCGAGCTCGAGCACGGGCTCAACGCCGTCGCCGCACCCGTCCGCGATGCCCGTGGCCAGGTGATCGCGGCGGTCGAGGTCTGGGGCCCTGCCTTCCGACTGAGCGCCGGCCGCCTGCCGCAGCTCGCCGCCGATGCCTGCCAGGCGGCCACCGCGATCACGATCCGCCTGGGCGGCGCCACGGCCTGACGCTGTTACTGGTGGCGGGTGGCCGCAGTCTCTCCTTGTTACGCCCCGCGCCGCAGGCTGCCACACCGCTCCGGCGGAACGCGTTGCCCGGTCCTTCCTCGCTGTACTCCTCGCCGGACGCGGCGTCGCGCTGGCGGCGCGCTGGCGGCGCGCGGGTCGCCGCCGCGGTTGGTGTCGCCGGCGCGGTTGGTGTCGCCGGCGCGGTTCGTGTCGCTGGCACGGGGATCTCCCCCGGCGCGCGGGTCGCCGCCGCGGTTGGTGTCGCCGGCGCGGTTCGTGTCACTGGCACGGGATCTCCCCCGGCGCGCCGATCTCCCCCGGCACGGGGATCTCCCCCGGCGCGCCGATCTCCCCCGGTACGGCATGTCGCTATTCACCGGGTGCATGAGGCCGACCTCGCGCGGGCCTCGGCATGCCGGTTCCATTCGTGCGAGGCATTGAACGCTACGGGTGAGTCACCTGTTGCATCAACCGCGCCCCGATCAGGGCCTGCGAGGTCGACATGAGCCACCTCGTGCATCACGGGGTCGCGCGGGAGCCCGCCGCGCAGGCCGCAGGAGCCCGCCACGCAGGAGCCCGCGCCGCGCAGGCCGCAGGAGCCCGCGGCGCGCAGGTCCCCGCGGGCCCCCGCCGCCCGGTGCCCTCCCCACCGAGCCCGCGCCTGGACGTCGCGGCATCCGCTACGCTCCGGGCATGCCGAACTTCGCCAAGGCGCCGTGGGTCGACATCGTGCCCTTCCTGCGGGATCCGGTCCTGCCGGTCCTCGTCGTCATCGTCGTGGGGATGGTGCTCATCCGGGCCTCCCGGCTGTTCGTCCGCGGGATCGTCAAGGCCCTCATGGATCGCGAGGCGACTGAGGGGACGGCCAAGGAGCTGTCGGCCGTCGAGCTGAAGAAGCGCATGGACACGCTCGACCAGCTCGGCGCGAACGTCCTCCGCTTCTTCATCGTCGTGATCGTCAGCCTCATGATCCTGCAGCGGGTGGGCCTCGAGATCGGGCCCGCCATCGCGGGGCTGGGGGTTGTGGGCGTCGCCGTCGGCTTCGGTGCCCAGAGCCTGGTCAAGGACTACCTCAACGGCGCCCTGATCCTCATCGAGAACCAGTTCAGCAAGGGCGACGTGATCCGGATCGCCGGCGTCGCCGGGTCGGTCGAGGACTTCAGCCTTCGACGGACCACCGTCCGCGACCTCGACGGCGTCGTCCACACGGTTCCCAACGGCGAGATCTCCGTCGCCAGCAACCTGACCCGGGTCTGGTCCCGGATCAACCAGGATGTCACGGTGGCCTACGGGACCGACATCGACAAGGCCATCGAGGTCGTCGACGCGGCGGGTCGGGAGATGGCCTCGGATCCGGCCTGGAAGCGGCGCGTCCTCGAAACCCCGCGGGTGGACCGGGTGGCCGCCCTCGGCGAGTACGGCGTGACCCTCAAGATCCTGGGCACGGTCCGGGCCACAGAGCAGTGGGCTGCAGCCGGAGAGCTCCGCAAGCGGCTCCTCGTCGCCTTCAAGGCCAACGGCATCGAGATCCCCCGGCCGCAGCGCGTGGTGCTGTCCCGGGACACCGTGGCCCCGGAAGCGATGGCGGCGGCGGCCCTCGGCCCGACCGACGACGACCTCGCGCCCGAGGAGTAGGCGCGGCGGCGTCACGGCTAGGATGAGACCCGACAGGTCACCGAATTCGCCCGATCGGTCGTCGGCCCGGACCCCATGATGTGAGCCAGCTGCCACCGCCCACCGGAGGAGATGCCGTGGATGCCCCCCGATCGGCCGCCATCGAGAACCTCATGGACGAGCGGCGGACGTTCGTGCCCGACCCGGCGTTCGTTGCCCGCGCCAACGCGACCGCCGACCTCTACGCCGAAGCCGAACGCGACTACGTGGCCTTCTGGGAGCGCCTTGCCCGGGAGCGGATCAGCTGGTCGAAGCCCTTCGAGACGACCCTCGAATGGGACCTGCCGTTCGCCAAGTGGTTCGTCGGCGGTGAGCTGAACGTCGCCTACAACTGCCTGGACCGGCATGTCGAGGCCGGCCGCGGCGACAAGGTCGCGTACCACTGGGTCGGCGAGCCGGGCGAGACCCGGTCGCTGACCTACGCCGACCTCCTGCGCGAGGTGGGCAAGGCCGCCAACGCCCTCAGGGAGCTGGGCGTCGAGAAGGGCGACCGGGTCGCGATCTACATGCCGATGATCCCCGAGCTGCCGATCGCGATGCTCGCCTGCGCCCGGATCGGGGCGCCGCACACGGTGGTCTTCGGCGGCTTCTCGGCCGAGGCCCTCTCGGGCCGGATCAACGACTGCGGGGCCAAGGTCCTGATCACCGCCGATGGCGGCTATCGGCGGGGCAAGGAGGTGGGCCTCAAGCACCACGCCGACGAGGCCATGGCATCCACGCCGACGATCGAGCACGCCATCGTCGTCAACCGCCTGGGCCACGGCGTCCACATGGTGCCCTTCCGGGACCACTGGTGGCACGACCTCGTGGGGCGTCAATCGGCCGACTGCCCGCCGGTAGCCGTCGATTCGGAGCACATGCTCTACCTGCTCTACACCTCGGGGACCACGGCCAAGCCCAAGGGCATCCTCCACACGACGGCGGGCTACCTGCTGGGGACGAGCTTCACCCACGAGATGATCTTCGACCTCAAGCCGGACGACGTGTACTGGTGCGCGGCCGACATCGGCTGGGTCACCGGCCACAGCTACATCGTCTACGGGCCGCTCGCGAACGGCGCCACCGGGGTCATGTACGAGGGCGCGCCGGACACGCCCTCGTGGGACCGCTGGTGGCAGATCGTCGAGGACTACAAGGTCTCCATCCTGTACATGGCCCCGACCGCCATCCGGGCCTTCATGAAGCAGGGTCCCCAGTACCCGGCCGCCCACGACCTGTCCTCGCTGCGGGTCCTGGGCTCGGTGGGCGAGCCGATCAATCCCGAGGCCTGGCTCTGGTATCACGAGCACGTCGGGCGTGGCGCGGCCCCGATCGTCGACACGTGGTGGCAGACCGAGACCGGCATGATCCTCATCAGCCCGCTGCCCGGGGTCACCACCACCAAGCCCGGCTCCGCCACCTTCCCGTTCCCCGGCATCAAGGCCGACGTCGTCGACGCCGACGGCGTCTCCGTCCCGCTCGGCGGTGGCGGCTACCTCGTCCTCAAGCAGCCCTGGCCGGCCATGCTCCGGGGCATCTACGGCGACCAGGAGCGCTACCGCGAGACCTACTGGAGCCGCTTCCCCGGGATGTACTTCGCCGGCGATGGGGCCAAGCGCGACGAGGAGGGCTACTACTGGCTCCTCGGCCGCGTCGACGACGTCATGAACGTGGCCGGCCATCGGATCTCGACGACCGAGGTGGAGTCGGCCCTCGTCGACCATCGCTCGGTGGCCGAAGCGGCCGTCGTGGGGGTCAAGGACGAGGTCAGCGGCCAGGCGATCTACGCCTTCGTCATCCTCAAGGCCAGCGGCGAGCCATCCGATGCTCTGGCCGTCCAGCTCCGGGAGCACGTGGCCTACGTCATCGGCCCCATCGCCCGTCCGAAGTACCTGATGTTCGTGCCCGACCTGCCCAAGACCCGCTCGGGCAAGATCATGCGCCGCCTCTTGCGCGACATCGCCGAGGGCCGCACCCTCGGCGACACGACGACCCTTGCGGATGCCACGGTTGTGGATACGATCCGGGAGAACTCGGGAAGCGCTGAGGAGTAGGGGACCATGCCCTTCGGGTTCGGACGGAAGAAGGACGCGGAAGGCTCGGCTCATGCTGCCGTCGCGGTCGCGCAGGCGGCGGCGGATGCGCGCGGGCCTCGCCCCGTTCGGTTCCACGGCTTCACGGAGGACTGGCAGCTCAAGGGCCAGATGACCATCACCGGCCGCCTCCTCGATCTCCTCAACCGCCGCGAGGCGGTGCCGGTCACGGACGTCCGATGGGCGCCCGCGGACGGGATGGGCCCGCTCGAGCCCGCCCCTGGGATCCAGAGCCTCGACCCCTACGACCTGATCGTCGTGATCGCCGATCCCGACACCCTGGCCGCTCTCACCGACGACGAACGCACCGCGCACCGGGTCCACAAGGTGACCTTCGATGTGGCCGTGGAGGCGCCGCCGTACCGGGTCGTCGGGACCATCCAGCTCCATCCCGGCTCGGAGCCCGAGTCGCTCCTCGAGCGCGGCACCCAGATGTTCGCCGCGGTCACCAACCCGGTCCTCCAGCTCGGCGGCGTCGAGCTCGACCTGGCCGGGGCCGACACCGTCCTCGTGAACCGCTTCTACCTGCGCGGCATCAAGCAGGTCGACCGGGCCACGGGACAGCCCCACCAGCGCCTCCCGGGCCAGGGCCTCGGCGGCACGAACTGGACCGAGCGGAGCTGACGGCGGCCGGCCCGGACGCCGGAATCGAAGAGCCGACCGGTGGACCGGTCGGCTCGCTGTGGTGCCCAGGCAGGAGGGACTAGGCCCGGACCGCTTCCTTGCGGCCGAAGATGCCGCCGAGGAGCGAGGACTTCTCGCCGGCCGCGGACGGTACGGACTCGGTGGGCTCGTGCCCCAGGATCCGATCGGCCAGGAGGTCGAAGTCGGCCGTCACCTTCTCCTTCGGGAACATGTCGGTGACCGTCTGGCCTTCGTTGGCGGCGCGGACGAAGAGCATCCCGCCGCTCCGGATCTGGGCGACGGCCGGCATCCCGACCGCGGTCTCGATCTGCTTGATCGAGACGCCGCTGTTGGCCCGGTTGACGACGATCGCCAGGCGTTCCCGGACGCCCATCTCGGTGGCAACCTCGACGAGCTGGACGGCGGCCCGGATGGCCGGAAGGTCGGGCGTGACGGGGACGATGATCTTGTCGGCGATCCGGAAGATCGCCTGGTTGACCTCGCTGTAGGAGGGGTGGAGGTCGACGACGATGACGTCGATGCCCCAGCGGGCGGCGATGATCGCCTCGGCGACCCGGTCGGCGTCGAGGTGGGGCATCGTCAGGGGGCTCGAGACGAGGGCCACGACGCGGATGCCGGACTGGTGGACGCTGGCGATGTCGAGGATGCCCTCGGCCGGTCCGCCCTCCTCCTCGTCGAGCCAGGCGTCGGCAATCGTCCGGCCCGACTCCATGCCCAGGGACATGGTGACGTGACCGGTGACGGTGTCGGCATCGACGAGGAGGACGCGGCGGTGGCGGTGGTTCTGGAGGGACGTCGCGAGGTTCGTCGCGATGGTCGTCTTGCCGACGCCGCCCTTGGGGTTGAAGATGACGATGATCGGCGAGCGGGCGGCCCACTCGGCCTCGATGTGTCCGTGGGTCAGGACGGCATCGCCGGGTTGCTCGGCCGACATCTGGGCGCGGATGAGCATGGCCTCGACGCGCCAGCGGAGGCCGTCGGGGGAGGCGGGCCGGAGGACGATCTCGTCGTCCGGTCCCAGGGCGACGCCGTCGCCGAGGGCCTCGGCCTGGGCGGCGTCGGC
>JACQEH010000211.1 GCA_016200675.1 Chloroflexota bacterium
CTCCTGCGCCAGCGCACCGAGCCACGCCGGGAGACGCCGGCCGCGGTATCCAACGTCGATCGGTCGCTCGTCGTAGGGTGGGACCGGTGCGTCGAGGAGCGCGTCCGGAACGTAGCCGGTGAGAACGTTGACAACGCGCAGGAGCTTCGGCAGCCGTGCTCTCGGGTAAACCTTTTCGATCTCCTCGGTTGGAACGCAGCTGAAGAGCACTCCGACTCCGAGGGTGCGCAGGACACTTACCGTGTCGTCGACAAAGCGGTATTCATCCTGGATGAATGCGGCCTTGACCCCGCTGAAGGACCTGATCCGCCAGCGCGCGACCGGCGACAGGTGCCAACTGCTCGTCATGACCAGGTTGTAGTGGATCAGCAGACCGTCAAACGCCTCGAGATCCAGGTCGGGCGGCAGGTCGCCATGTATCGGCAGAACGTAGACGGCATAGCGTGACCAGCGGCGGATGGCGTCGATGTGGTCGATCACGGTCGCCGCCTCATGCGGTCGGTAGTCGCACAAGAGCAGCAGTCGTGGGCTGCTGGTCGAATCATCCGCAGCCGAGCCGCCGAGCCACGGGGACCCGGCGACGGGCCCGCGCGCGGCGCGGGTGGACTGCCCGCGCCGTCCCATCAGTCGGCTGGCAGGATCGTGCGCCACTCGAGAAGGGGCCTTATGGCGCCAGGCCACTCGCCGGAGGCGTCACCCCGAACGCCATCGCCTTCGCTTCGGTCGATCACGTGGAAGGCAATCGCATCGCGCTCGATCGCGTGGGCGGTTGGGGGATTGAAGGTGCTGACCGCGACGGTGACGAGGACTCGTCCCTCCGCCAGGAAGTTGCCCGGGATCGTGCAGGTCGATCGGATCAGGGTGGGCTCGCTGAGTCCTGTGATCACGTCGCGTCCGCGCCAGTCATTGGAGATGAACAGGCAGACGCCGGCGTCGTTCCAGAAGGCCAGGTTCGCGGTCGGTTGCTGTTCCGATGGCGTCAAGACCCAGTACTCGACCTCGATCTCTACGGGCTGGCGAATGTCTACCTCCTCCGCGGACCCTCCGCGAGGCGCGACAACCCGAACGGATCGAAGCCGTGCCACAGTGTCTCCCGGCGCGTGGTCGGGCGCATCCCAGCGCCGCTCGCTCGTGCGTCCGAGGTCCGATTCGAGGTAGCGTCGAATCGCAGCGTGGCTGGGTCCGTCCGACACGACCGACCCGCCGTCGAGGAGGATCACGCGCGAGCAGAGGCGGAGGACCGCGGGCATGCTGTGCGATACGAACAACACGGTCCGTCCACTTCGTCCGATTTCTGACATCTTGCCGATGCACTTGGCTTGGAAGTTCGCGTCGCCAACTGCGAGCACCTCGTCCACAAGGAGTATCTCGGACTCGAGATGAGCAGCGACGGCGAACCCAAGGCGGACCTGCATCCCGCTCGAGTACCGCTTCACAGGTGTGTCCAGGAACTGCGGATCGATGCCCGAGAAGTTGACGATCTCATCGAAGTTGCGGCGAATCTCGGCGCGCCGCATGCCCAGTACCGCACCACTCAGATAGATGTTCTCGGTCCCGCTCAGCTCGGGGTGGAATCCTGTGCCGACTTCGAGAAGCGATGCGATCCTCCCGTGCAGCGTGGCCGTTCCGCTGGTCGGTGAGGTGATCCGCGACAGGATCTTCAAGAGGGTGGACTTCCCCGCGCCATTGCGGCCAATGATGCCGACGGCCGAGCCTGCCTCGATCTCGAATGAGACGTCACGAAGCGCCCAGAAGTCTGTCGCCGACGTGCGTTTCACCTGGCGCCCAAAGGGCGCCCTGATGATGCCGGAGAGCACTTCGGACAGGCGACCGTACGGGTCCTGATCTCGTCCGAGTCGAAAGCGCTTGCCGAGGTGTTCGGCGGTAATCGCAACCTCAGGCATCAGATCGTGTCGGCGAAGTTTCGCTCGACCCGCCGGAAGTAGGCGATCCCGCCTAAAAGGATCACGGCTATCGCGATCGCCGAGGTCAGAATCGAGCCGTCGGGCCGAGATCCACCCAGGGTGGCCCATCGAAACGCATCGATCACTCCGGCCATTGGGTTGAGCGAAAAGACGAGCCGAAGTTGCGGCGGCACCAAGGCATCCGAGTAGGCGACCGGAGAGGCGAAGAGCCATAGCTGAACGAGAAACGGAACCGCGTATTTGACGTCTCGGTAGCGAACGTTGATCGCGGCGAGCCACACGCCGACCGCGAGCGCCGCGAAAACCGCCAGCAGGCCAAGAAATGGCACGAGGAGGAATGTCGACCGCGGCGCCCAGCCGAACAGCAACATCGCCAACAGCAAGACCACCGCCGCGATCAGGAAGTCGACCACGAACGAGGCAACAGCCGACAAAGGTAGCAAGAGCCGCGGAAAGTAGACCTTCGAAATGAGGTTCTGGTTGTTTACCAGGCTGTTCGCTGCGCCGTTGAGGCTCTGCGAGAAGAGCGTCCATGGGACAAGGCCGGCAAGGGCAAACAGGGGGTACGGCACGCCCGACGCCCCGATGCCGGCGATCCGTCCGAGAAAGGCCGAGAACACGACCATCAAGAGGACTGGCTGGAGCACCGCCCATGCCGCGCCAAATGCTGTCTGCTTGTAGCGGACCTTCAGATCCCGCCAGACCAGGAAATAGGCGAGGTCCCGGAAGGCCCACAGCTCCGGGACTCCAAGCCCGAGCCATCCGGTGCTGGGCCGAATGACCGTCGGCGCCGGTGCAGTGGGTCTCATCGACGTCAATGCTACCGAGTCAGCTCGGATGTAGGCGGTTCTTCGGCGCCGCGACGACCATGGGAGGCCAGTCCGAGCATCACTCCGAGCCGTTCTCGCTCGACGACCGAAGTGTCGATCGGCCGGATCGCCGACCGGGGGACTCGCCTCCCTCGCCAAACCTCCACGAACTCGCGGACCGCGTCGAAAGAGGCGTCAATGTTGTCCTCTGTGTTTGGAAGCTGGAGGAGGAAGGGAACGTCGCCCGGGAACGCTGCCTCGGCGTTCGCAAGGATCACGGGGATGCCCAAGGCGACGTACTCAGCGACCTTGAGGGCGGATGACTCGGACAGGGACTTTCGATGCAGCGCCAGCGGGCCGAGCGCGACGTCCGCGCGAGCCATGATCGGGAGGTAGTCTGCCCGCTCGAGCCGGCCGTGGACGGCCACGTTGGGTGGTGCATCCGGCAGCTCCGCCGGATCCGGACCGATCACGTCGAACCGCCAGTCGGGGAACAACGCCGCAAGCCGGCTGATCTTGTCGACCCCCGCCCAGGCGAGACGCGGTGAGCCGAGGAAGACGAGGCGAGGGGCCTCGTTTCCGGGGGCGGGCAGTTCCGGGTACGACCCCAGGTCGATGCTGTTCGGCAGCACCGTCACTGGGACCCGAAGTCGGCGGAGCGTGGGGTGGGCGGCGATCTCGTTGGTCACGACGATCACGTGTCGAGCTCTGCGCAGCAGGGCGGTTCGGCTGATCCGCATATACCAGTAGCGGAGGCGCGATCGGATCCGCAGCTCGTCGAGGTCGTCGAGGTCGCCGCCAACCACGGTCGGGTACCGCAGGGCTACCGCCAGCATGCTGGGCGAGACCGTCCCGTGACGAAGGTAGACGACGTCGGGACGCCAGCGCGCGAGGTCGAGCGCGAGCAGCTCGCGCGCAACGTAGCGACCGACGATGCCGAACCCTGACGATCGGACGGCGACGACATTCGCCTCGTCACGCCAGGCTTCCTCCGTGCCCGCTTCGCAGCGAACGAACAGCCCGACATCGACGTCGGGAGCCAGGTTGCTCCACGCCTTTGCCTGATCGAGGATCAGTCGTCGTACTCCGGTCTCCCGTCCGCCGACGCCGTAGACCAGCGACGCAATACGAGTCCTTCGTCGTCCACGGCCGGCACCTTCGGGATCACGCGCGTCTGACGCTGCCGTCACGCCCGGGTCCGCTCGTACCACGCGATGGTGGCACGCAGGCCGTCCTCGAAGCTGGTTGCCGCCGAGAATCCGAAGCGCTCCCGGGCGCGGCTTGTGTCCAGGGCGCGGCGCGGCTGGCCGTCGGGCTTGGTGGCGTCCCAGCGGATCTCGCCCTCGAAGCGGGTGAGGCGGGCGATGACCTCCACGAGCTCGCGGATGGTGATCTCGCGGCCGACGCCCAGGTTCACCGGCTCCGGACCGTCGTAGCGCTCTGCGCCGAGCACGATCCCCTCGGCCGCATCGTCGACGTAGAGGAACTCCCGCGAGGCCGAGCCGGTGCCCCAGACCTCGATGTGATCCGCCCCGGCGGTCCGGGCATCGGCGCACTTCTTGATCAAGGCCGGGATGACGTGTGACGACGCCGGGTCGAAGTTGTCGCCGGGGCCGTAGAGGTTGACCGGGATCAGGTGGATGACATCGAAGCCGTACTGCTGGCGATAGGCCTGCCCCTGCACGAGGAGCATCTTCTTCGCCAAGCCGTACGGCGCGTTGGTCTCTTCCGGGTACCCGTTCCAGAGGTCGTCCTCGTGGAACGGGACCGGCGTGAACTTGGGGTAGGAGCAGACGGTCCCGACCTGGACGAACTTGTCAACGCCGGCAAGGCGCGACTGCTCCATCAGCTCGATGCCCATGATCGCGTTCTCGTAGAAGAAGCGGCCCGGGTTCTCGCGGTTGGCTCCGATTCCGCCGACCACCGCGGCCAGGTGGATCACGAGATTCGGGTTTCCGTCGGCGAGCGCGCGGGCGACCCCTTCCCGTGTCCGCAGGTCGTAGTCGCGGCTGCGGGGGACGAAGATGCCGGGCGCCCCGGCCGTCTCGAGACGACGCACGACCGCCGACCCGAGGAACCCGCCGCCGCCGGTCACCATGACGCGCCGGTCGACCCAGAAGCCGGTCATCCCCTGCCGGCCGCCACCAGGTGTCGGTCGGGGTCCAGTCCGACCTCGTGGAGGTCGGCCTCGACCATCAGCCGGACGAGCTCGCGAAACGTCGTCCGGGGCCGCCATCCGAGCGCTGCCCGCGCCTTGGACGCGTCCCCGCACAGCTCGTCCACCTCGGTCGGTCGAAGGTAGCGCGGATCGAGCCCGACGAAGTCGTGCCAATCCCGGCCGACCAGATCGAAGGCGAGCTCGACAAACTCCCGCACCGTGTGCATCTCGCCGGTGGCGATGACGTAGTCGTCCGGCTCGGGCTGCTGGAGCATCAGCCACATCGCCTCGACGTACTCCGGGGCGTAGCCCCAGTCGCGCCTCGCGTCCAGGTTGCCGAGGTAGATCTTCTGCTCGCGCCCGGCCAGGATCGCGGCGATGCCCCGCGTGATCTTGCGGGTGACGAACGTCCCGCCACGCCGCGGCGACTCGTGGTTGAAGAGGATTCCGTTCGCCGCGTACATGCCGTAGGCCTCGCGGTACTGGATCGTCATCCAGTGGGCGAAGACCTTGCTCACCCCGTACGGACTGCGCGGGTAGAACGGCGTCCGCTCCGACTACGGGGACTCCGAGACCTTGCCGAACATCTCGCTCGAGCCGGCCTGGTAGTAGCGGACGGGCCAATCGGCGTGGCGGATGGCCTCGAGCAGGCGGAGCGTGCCCATGCCGGTCGTGTCGGCCGTGAACTCCGGCATGTCGAAGCTGACCTTGACGTGGCTCTGGGCACCGAGGTTGTAAACCTCGTCGGGCTTGATCCGGTTGAGGGAGTTGATGAGGGACGAGGAGTCCGAGAGGTCGCCGTAGTACAGGTTGAGCGGCACGTCCCGCTGGTTCGGATCGCGATAGAGGTGGTCGATGCGCCCGGTCGAGAACGAACTCGATCGGCGCATGAGGCCGTGGACCTCGTAGCCCTTCTGGAGCAGCAACTCCGCCAGGTACGAGCCGTCCTGGCCCGTGATCCCGGTCACGAGCGCTCGGGGGCTCACGCGGACAGGGTCCCGGATCGCATCGCCGAAGGATACGGCACGGTGGCCTGCTGACCGATCCGGCCGATCAGCGACCGCTCCGGCCGATCACCGCCGGGATGGTCTGGAGCATGATCCGGAGGTCGAGCCAGAAGGTCCAGCGGTCGATGTACTCGAGGTCGGCCTCGACCCAGCGATCGAAGTCCTGCTCGCTCCTGGAGCGAACCTGCCAGAGCCCCGTGATCCCGGGCTTCATCGAGAGCCGCCGCCGGTGCCAGATGTCGTAGCCGGCCACCTCGGTCGGGAGGGGTGGGCGTGGCCCGACGAGGCTCATCTCGCCGGCGAGGACGTTCCAGAGCTGCGGGAGCTCGTCCAGCGATGTCCGTCGCAGCCAGTGGCCGACCTTCGTGATCCGGGGATCGTCGGTGATCTTGAAGGCATGGCCACGGATCTCGTTCCGCCCCTGGAGCTCATCGAGGCGTTCCTCGGCGCCGTCGATCATCGTCCGGAACTTGACCACCTCGAATGTTCGGCCGTGGAGGCCGACCCGACGCTGTCGAAAGAGCACGGGTCCCGGCGAGTCGCGCCGGATGGCGATGGCGATCCCGAGCGCAAGCGGGGCCGTCACGATCAGGCCGGCGACCGCCCCGATGATGTCGAGCGCCCGCTTTCCGAGCATGGCCACGACGCGGTCGGGGCCCGAAACGATCGAGTAGATGGGAATCCCGGCGAATTCCTCGACCCGGCCGGTCGACAGGGTGTGCTCGAGGACGAACATCGGGATTCGGACGATCTTGCCCTCCTCCTCGCAGAGGCGCGCGATCTCGTCCGTTTTCGCCCACTGGCTGAGCGGCAGGCAGATCGCGACCTCATCCACGACGTTGGCATGGAGGACCGACTCGATGTCGGCGAGCCGGCCGATCACGGGCCGGGAGACCGCGACCTCCTCATCGGACACGGGATCGAGGTGGCCGATCACGCGCAGGCCCAGGGTCTGGTGAAGCTCCACGAGGTCCGCGAACGCCTGGGCCCGGGATCCGACGCCGACGACCAGGACGAATCGGGTGTTCCGCCCACGCTGGCGGAGCGAGGTCAGGATCAGGCGAAGAACCAGACGTTCCGCGAATGCGCTGACGGCAAGGATGGGGAACACGAGGAGGAGGACCGCGCGGCTGACATCAGGCAACTTGAAGAGGAACAGGAGGCTGAGGACGCCGGCCGTGAAGGCCAGTGTCGCCCGCAGGACGTCGACGATCTCCGACCGCATTCGGAGCCGCGCCCGAGGGCGGTAGAGTCCCTGGCTCCAGAGCGCGAAGAGCCAGCCGATCGCGTATACGGCCAGCGGTCCCGCGGGGCTGTCGAGCCCCGGGAACAGCGGATTGAACGGCCCCAGGGATCCGAATCGATACAGGCCGGCCAGGGCGAGGACGGCGATCGCGGTTGACGCATCAATGACCGCGAGGAGCAGCCGGAACGCCGTGGCGTGGCGCCTGATCATGCGCAGTCAGTCCTCTCGAGTCGACTGAGGCTCCCCGGGCACCCCATCCGGCCAGAGGCCATTCTACGGCGACACGCGGGCGGACAAGCCTGGTAGTGACGCTGACGCCGTCCTGCACACGGCCCGGGTGGCCGCTGCCCCGTCCGAGAGCGCAAGGACCCTGTGCTAGACTCGCGCCGCCTTGCCGACCGAACCGCCGCCTGACGCCGCGCGCCGACCTGCAACGGCCGCCTTCCTCTCGTTCCTCTTCCCCGGGGCCGGGCAGTACTACGCCGGCGCCCGCCGGGCCGCCGTGATCTTTGTGGTCCCGGTCCTGGCCCTGATCCTCTTCATCATCCTGCAGGCGCAGGGCGGCCTCGACACGTTCGCGGCCCAGATGATCGCCCCCTCATTCGCCCTCTGGACGATCCTCGTCATCGTCGCCCTCGGTGTGTGGCGCCTCGCCTCGATCGGACATGCCGTTCGGCGCTTCCCGGCTTCAACTCGGCGGACGCGGCCGGCGATGGCCATCCTCGCAGCGGTCGTCGCGGGCGTGGTCCTCATGCACGGCCTCGCCGGCTACTACGCCTGGTCCTTCTACGACGCCGGAACCCAGATCTTTTCCGGTGACGCGACACCGAGCCCCGGCCCGTCGGAGGCTGGGACCCCTGGACCGACGGATACCGGGATCTTCGAGACGCCCAGCGTCACCCTGCCACCGCCCACCAACCGGGTGACGTTCCTCGTCACCGGGGTCGACTCGGGCCACGATCGGACCCATGCCCTGACGGACACACTGCTCGTGGTGAGCGTCAACAAGGACACCCGCGAGGCCGTGATGCTCAGCATGCCCCGCGACACCGCCCAGTTCCCGATGTACTCGGGCGGGGTCTACGGCGACAAGATCAACTCGTTGATGACGGCCGCTCGCAACAATCCGTCGAAGTATCCGGAAGGACCCGTCGCAACGCTGAGCAAGGAGCTGAGCTTCCTCATCGGGATCCCGATCAACTACTACGCGGCCATCAACCTCGAAGGCTTCCAGACGATGGTCGACCTGGTCGGCGGTGTGGATATCGTCAACCCGAAGCCGATCACGGATCCTGTCTACGACTGGTTCAACGGCACGTACGGGTTCTTCCTCTCTGCGGGCCCGCACCACCTCGACGGCAAGAACGCGCTGGCGTACGCGCGATCGCTGTACGGTGCCGGCGACAACGACTTCACCCGCGCGGCGCGCCAGCAGCAGCTGCTCCTGGCGCTTCGATCGAAGATGGATGTCGGATCAATGCTCACGAAGCTCCCGGCGATCCTCAAGGTCGCGGCGAAGACGATCCAGACCGACTTCCCGCCGGACCAGATCCGGGACTACCTGGATCTCGCCAAGCAGGTCGATGACAAGAACATCCGGCGCTTCGTCCTGGGCCCGCCCTTCGAGGTCCATCCACCGACGAACACCACCGGCGGCCAGTACATCCTGCAACTCCAGTTCGACCGGATCGCGGCGCTCTCGGTCCAGCTGTTCGGCTCCGACAGCCGCTACTACGGCCCGGGCGGGAGCCCCGACCCGAGCCCGTCGGTCCGCCCGTGATGCGCGGCGGCGCCGTCCGCCGCGTGGTCGTGCTGGTGGGCGCGCTCGCGATCGCCGGGTGCTCGTCGCAGAAGGTCACGCCGGCGCCGTCGGTATCCCCGTCACCGACCGCGAGTGAGTCGGCGACCGCCTCGCCCGAGGCGAGCCCCACCCCGTTCCCTTCGCCGGAGGCGAGCTTCATCCCGGTTGCGGCACCGCTCGACGGAATGCCGTCCGATCCCGCGCTCGCAAACCGGCTCCCGATCGCCGTGATGATCGACGACAACGCCGTGGCCCGGCCGCAGTCCGGATTCAACGCGGCATCGATCGTCTACCAGGCGCCGGCGGATGGAGGCGAGGATCGCTACATGCTCGTCTTCCAGGAGCTCGATGCGACGGATCTGGGCCCCGTGCGCAGCGGCCGGCCGTACTTCGTGTACTGGGCCTCGGAGTATCGGGCCGGGTTCGCCCACTACGGCGGCGACGAGAAGACGCGGCTCAAGGTCATCCCGTCCGTGGACGGGAAGCTCATGTACAACCTCGACGCACTCGACGGCAGCGGCACTGCCTTCCACCGGATCGCGAGCCGGGACGCCCCGCACAACGCCTACACCTCCACCGCTGACCTCCGTACCGAGGCCGCCCGACACCGCTACCCCTCGACGATGATCGCGGGCCTCGCGAACCGGCCGTTCAAGGACGACGCGGCCCCGAATGATCGCCCGGCGAGCGGATCCATCTCGATCCCCTACGGCACCGGGACGACGTCGTACACCTACGACAACGCCACCAACAGCTACCTGCGCTCGGTCGCCGGCAAGCCCCAGATCGATGCGATGGACGGCCAGCGGGTCGTGGCCCGCGACGTGGCCGTCCTCTTCATGGGCCTCTCGATCGATCCGCAATCGGAGCCGGGCCACGCGCGTCCGGTCCTCGCCCAGGTCGGCAAGGGCACGGCCTGGGTCTTCCGCGACGGCACGGTCATCAAGGGCACCTGGCAGAAGCAGGACAACGGCGCCCTGACGCGCCTCTACGACAGCGCCGGCGTGGAGATCCCCCTCGTCCGCGGCCGGATCTTCTTCCAGGTGGTCGCCACCGGCACAAACGTCACGTACGACGCCGCGAAGTAGACCGTCGGGCCCACCAGGAACGGGAATAATCTTGACATGTTACCACCTACGGTAATACTCAGGACTATTACCGGAGGATGTCATGCGATACCGACTCCGCGAGCAGGACGTCGCCGAGCCCGTCGAAGTGCTGGAGAAGCGGCGATGGCTGTTCGAGAACCTGCCGGTCGACCCGACCCATGCCGATTGGCTCCGCGCACGGGCCTGGGTCCGCACGATCCACGGAACCACGCGGATCGAGGGCAACACAGCATCGGACATCGAGGTCGAAGCGCTGCTCCGGGGTGAAGGCCGACCCCAGATCAGTGAGCGGGAGGCTCGCGAGATCATCGGCACCCGGGATGCCCTGTCCTTCGCGGACGAGCTGGCGGTGACAGACATTCGCCTCGACGACTCGGTCATCCGTGAGCTTCACCGGCGGGTCATGTGGAATCAGAGCCCGCTCCTGATCCCCGGTGAGTATCGAAAGGGCGAGAACCGCGTCATTGACGCCGACGGCAGTCCGA
The DNA here is from genome assembly GCA_016200675.1 of Chloroflexota bacterium. Taxonomy (GTDB): domain Bacteria; phylum Chloroflexota; class Limnocylindria; order Limnocylindrales; family CSP1-4; genus UBA5189. Next base: position 10,541 of record JACQEH010000211.1, read on the forward strand.
TCTTCAGGACGCCGCCGTCCGGCGACGTACCTGAGCTAATGCGGGACTTCGCGGCCTGGCTCGGCAAGTCCCCGAGCGGCCACTCCGCGCCGATCGTCGCCGCGCTCGCCCACCTGGAGCTCGTAGCGATCCATCCGTTCAACGACGGCAACGGCCGGACGGCCCGGGCTGTCGCTCGACTGATCCTGACCCGCCACGGCTACGCCCTTGGCGGCCTTGTCTCACTCGACGCGCAGCTGGACCTCGACCGCTCGGCGTACTTCGCGGCCATTCGCGCGGCGATCGGCCGGGACTATCAGCCGAACTACGATGCGACGCCGTTCGTGGCGTACTTCGTTCAATCGCTGACACGCTCCGCCGATCACGTGCTGGCAAGGCTGCGCGGATTGGGCGAGCTCATGATCGACATCCGACGTGCAATCTCGGATGGATCCGTACCGCCGGGCATGATCGACGGGCTGGCATTCGCCTGGGTCAATCGCCACATGCGGGCCGGGGACTACATCCGCCTGACCGGCCGGAGTCCGCAGGCGACGACGCGCGATCTCGCGGCGGCGGTCGAAGGCGGCTGGCTGCGGGCGTCAGGTGAGAAACGAGGGCGGTTCTACGTCCTTGGACAGCGGCTCCTCGAGAGGCCCTCGCAAGGCGAGATCGCCTCGCCCGGGTAGGGCCATAGTCCTCGCAGCCCTGGCTCACCCGCCCCCGACGCTCGTGACCACCAGCACCAGGGACAGCAGCACCAGCAGGCCCGTCGACACCCAGCCAATCGTGAGGAGGACGCGGCCGCTGGCCAGCGGCCCCAGGAGCGTCCGGTCGCCGGCGAGGAGCATCACGAAGACGAGGATGAACGGCAGCAGCACGGCATTGAGCACCTGCGCCGCGAACATCACCTGGATGAGCGGCAGGCCCGGGATCATGACGAAGAGTGCCGCGAAGCCGATGAAGAAGGCCAGCAGGCCGTAGAACGCGGGCGCCTCACGCCAGTTCCAGTTGACGCCGGTCTCCCAGCCGAAGGCCTCGCAGGTCGTGTAGGCGCTGGTCAGCGGCACGACGCCCAACCCCAGGAACGAAGCCCCGAGCAGGCCGACCGCGAAGAGTGTGGCTGCGGCGGGACCTGCCAGAGGCCGGAGGGCCTGGGCGGCATCGGCAGCCGAGGCGATCGTCGTCTGGCCGGTCGTCCAGAGGGTCGCCGCGCAGGCGACGACGATGAAGCCGGCGATGACGTTCGTGAGCAGCGCTCCGGCGAAGACATCGACGCGGCTCGCCGTCAGGTCCTCGGGGCGGAGGCCCTTGTCGGCTACGTACGACTGGATGAACGCCTGGCCCCACGGGGTGATCGTGGTGCCGACCGTGCCCACGACGGCGAGCCAGTAGAGCGGCGAGCTCACGAGCTGCGGCGAGACGAGGTTGGTGAGGGCGGCGCCCCAGTCGGGACGGGCCAGGCTCGCCGAGACGACGTAGGCCACCGAGACCAGCACGCCGACGCCCACGAAGAGGTACTGGACCCGGCTGTAGCTGCCGAGCGCGATGAACGCCACCACGACGACGGCCGCGACCGCGGCGCTGATCTGTGGCGGGATCCCGAAGAGGCTCAGGGCCGAGCCGATTCCGGCGAACTCGGCGACCGTCGAGCCGAGGTTTGCGGCCAGCATCGTCAGGGCCGCGAACGCCCCCCAGCGAACGCCCCAGCGCTCGCGGATCAGGCCCATCAGGCCCTTGCCGGTGGCCAGCCCCAGTCGCGCCCCGACTTCCTGGGTGAAGAACAGGACGACCTGGCTGGTCAGGATGACCCACAGCAGCGAGTAGCCCCAGCGGGCGCCGACGATCGAGTAGGTCGTGATCCCGCCGGCGTCGTTGTCGGCGAATCCACTGACCAGGCCCGGGCCCAGGACGGCGAGGATGGACAGGAGGCGGACGCGCCAGAACGGCAGGCGAGGGAGCGGCCGGCGGACGGTCGGTCGACGTCGCCGGCGCGCCATGGCGCCGATGACCGTCGCACCAGCGCTCGCACCAGCGCCCGTACCGGCAGTCGCGCCGGTCGCCACGCCGGGCGTGCCCGCGCCGGCGCCCTCACCCGCTGCGCCGGCGCCCACGCCCGCTGCGCCGGCGCCCACGCCCTCGCGGGCCGCGCCCAGCGCAACCTGTTCGTCCCCGTCCCGGAAGCCCACTCGCCTCGCCCTCGCCTACCGCGTGTAGACGCGCGGGAGGCGCTTCTTCCAGGCGGTCGGGATGACCGTGTCGATGGCGTCGTCGACCGTCACGATCCCGATCATCCGGCCCTCGGCGTCGATCACGGGCACCGCCAGCAGGTTGTAGTGGGCGACCACTTCGGCGACCTCGTCCTGGTCCGCCAGGGCGGCCACCGCCACGGGCTCCCGGATCATCACGTCCCGGATCGGCGTCTCGGGCCGGGCGACGATGAGGTCGCGCAGCGACAGGACCCCCACCAGGCGGTCCTCGAGGTCGGTCACGTAGACGTAGTAGATCGTCTCCGCGTCCGGCTCGAGCTCGCGCAGGCGGTCGATGGCGTCGCTCGCCGTGAGGTGCTCCTCAAGGGCGATGAACTCGGTGGTCATGATCCCGCCGGCGGAATCCTCGGGGTAGCCGAGCAGCTCCTGGACCTCCTCGACCTCGTCCTTCTCCATCAGGGACAAGATCTCGTCGCGGGTGTCCTGGTCCAGGTCGGCCACGAGGTCGGCGGCGTCGTCGGGGCTCATCTCCTCGAGGATGTCGGCGGCCCGTGCGGGATCGAGGTCGCCGAGGACCTCGACCTGGGTCTCGGGTTCCATCTCCTCGAAGACGTCAGCCGCAGCCTCGTCATCGAGGGAGGCAAGGACGCCGGCGCGGTCGCGCGGGGCGAGCTGGTCGATGATCGTGGCCAGGTCGGCCGGGTGCAGCTCGGCCAGGCCGCCGTGGGGCACGCGGAGCTTGATCGAAGCGATCGACGTCTCGACCGGGTCGACGTCCTCCCAGTCGATGTAGCGCTCCGGAACGGGCAGGTTGAGGTTGCGAGCGATGGTCCGGAACTGGCGCTCCATGCCGAGCCGGCGCAGGAGCCCGGCGGCCCCGACGTCGACGGCGACCAGGTGGAGCTTGCCCTCGATCTGGTCCAGCCGGAGGTCGTTGACCCGGACGACCTTGCGACCGTCGATGTCGACGATCTGCTTGTCCATGAGGTCGCCCTTGAGGAGGATCTCGTTCGGCCGCTGCTGGAACTTGTCGATGTCGATGGTGGGCGTGCTGAGGCGCGCCCCATTGGCGTCGAGGTGCTCGACCGATGTCCAGGGCAGGAAGATGCGCCGGCGATCGGTCTCCACGACCAGGCCGGTGACGGGCGGATAGCGATCGCCGACGGCGACGAGCAGGTCGGCGACCCGGCCAATGGACTCGCCGTTGCGATCCATGACGGGCCGGCCGATCGCCTGGCTCAGGTAGAGCATGGGCCACCTCGCGGGGGACGGTCCTGGCCGCCCGTGGCGGCCCTCGACCCCCGGGGGGCGTGGTCAGCCGCGGAAGGCGGTCGGGACCGAGGAAACGGGGGCGCGACGCGCGCCCGAGGTTCTGGGTCCGGTCTCCACGATGGGAGGCATCCTCCGGGACGAGCTTGGACGGTCCGGGCAGCAGCACGACCCGCAGGTTGTCGGCGCCGGGAACCGTCGCGAGTGTAGTCGCCTCGCCGCCGGGTGGTCAACGCGCCGCGGACGGGCGTGCCGTGCCCGCGCGGGGTGCGCAGCGGGGGTACGGGTCGGGCCTCGTCGAGCGTCGGCGTGCAGCGCCTCGTCGTGCGTGGTCCGGCGGCTATTCACCTCGCACGCATACCTGGCTCCCGGGAGGCCGGCGCGGGCACCCATTGGTCGCGACGCGGGCCCGGTCCCGTCGCGCTTCGTGCGTCGTCCACGCCGTCATTCACCTCGCACGCATACCTGGCTCCCGGGAGGCCGTTCGCGGCCCTCCGCTGTGGCCCTCCGCTGTGGCCCTCCGCTCGTGGCTCTCGTCCGGCTGCCCTCGTCCGGCCGCCCACGTCCGGCCGCCCACGTCCGGCCGCCCACGTCCGGCCGCCCTGCGGCTATTCGTGGGGTGCATCACCGGGACCGATGTGGGGGTCGATCCTGTCGACGCTAGGCGTGTCGTGGCTCACCAGGGCCACTCCATCCCTCGGGTGGCTCATTCGGACAACTTGCAGGGCCGAGTCGTGCGACCTCATTCGCCGGGTGCATCACGGGCCGGCCGGACCCCCGAGGCATCGGGGACCGAGGTCCGAGCAACATCAAGTGCTGGGCATGGGTCAGGCCCGCGTGTTGGTCGTGTGCCTGGTACTTTCGGCGGCGAACGTGGGACGGATGGCGCCTCGATGCACCGCGCGTCGGGTGGGACGATGCGTTCGTGCGCGCGCGCTCGAAGACCGGAATGGGAGAGGGCCACCAGTCGGCCGGCCCCAAGGCCCGGTCGCGCCCGGATTCCCAGGGCTCGGGGCGCCCCGCGCCCGCCGCGCCCGCCGCGCCCGCTGCGCCCGCTGCGCCCGCTGCGCCCGCCGCGCCCGCTGCGCCCGCTGCGCCCGCTACGCCCGCCACAC
>JACQEH010000219.1 GCA_016200675.1 Chloroflexota bacterium
AGGATCTCCTCCTCGGTCCCGGTTGACCAGCCCAGGAGCGCCAGGTAGTTGACGAGCGCCTCGCGGATGAAGCCCTCGGCGATGTACTCCGAGATGGCGGTCTGGCTCTTGCGCTTGCTCATCTTCGTCCGATCCGGGTTGAGGATGAGCGGCAGGTGGGCGAAGACCGGCTCGGGATAGCCGAGGGCCCGGAAGAGGAGGATGTGCTTGGGGGTGTTCGAGAGGTGGTCCTCTCCCCTGATCACGTGGCTGATCCGCATCGCCGCGTCGTCGACGACGACCGTGAAGTGGTACAGCGGCGTCCCGTCGCCGCGGACGATGACGAAGTCGCCGCCGAGGTTGGCGGCGTCGATCTCCACCCGGCCGCGCACCGCGTCGTCGAAGTCGACGACCCCAGGCGGGACGCGGAACCGAATCGCCGCCCGGCGGCCCTCCGCGACGCGGGCGCCTCGCTCGGTGGCAGTCAGGGTGGCGCACCGGCCGACGTACCTCGGTGGCTGGTGCGCCGACTCCTGGGCCCGGCGGTCCGCCTCGAGCTCCTCGGCCGTGCAGAAGCAGTGATAGGCCAGGTCCCGGGCGAGGAGCTCGGCGGTGGCCTCCGCGTAGCGCTCCAGGCGCTGCATCTGTCGATAGGGCCCGTACGGCCCGCTGTCCTCGCCCCCGGCGGCGTCCGGACCCTCGGCCCAGGTGATCCCCAGCCAGTGCAGGCCCTCGAGGATGTCCGCCTCGTAGGCGACGGTGCTCCGGGCGACATCTGTGTCCTCGAGCCGGAGGATGAAGGTCCCGCCGGTCCGCTTCGCGAAGAGGGCGTTGAAGAGCGCCGTCCGGGCCGTCCCGATGTGGAGCGGTCCGGTGGGGCTCGGTGCGATGCGGACGCGGATGTCGGACATGGATGTGATTCTAGGGGTTGGCGGGCCGCGGGCCGGGTACGACCCGACGGACCGGCGCGCGTCACGGGTGTCCGGTCAGGATCGCGGCGGCACCACGTTGAACAGCCCCGGATCCGCGGCCCCCACCAGAACGCGGACGAGCGAGGCCGGCCGCAGCCCCAGTGTTGCCCGGCCGAGGGGGCCCTCGAGGGTCAGCGAATCGAGCGACCCCGACCTGGCGAGGACGGTCACCTGGATGCCCGGCCGCAGGCCGCGGGCCTCGAGGTAGGAGAGCAGGCCGGGATCCTCCTCGGCCTCCTCGGTGATGCGGTAGATCGTCACCCGATCGCCGGCCGCGGTCTCCGACAGGCGCGTCCCGGCCGGCCGGCGCCGAGTGGCCTCGACATCGATGGGATTGCCGTGAGGGCAGGTCTCGGGATGCCCCAGGAGCTCGTCGAGGCGCGCCTCGACCCGCGGCGAGATCGCCGCCTGGAGGCGCTCGGCCTCGACGTCGGATTCCGCCCAGCCCAGCCCGACGATCGCGGTCAGCAGCCACTCGCACAGGGCGTGACGGCGGAAGATGCCGTCCGCCGCGGCCCGGCCGGCCGGTGTCAGCTGGAGCTCCCGACCCTCGCCCAGGGTCACGAGGCCGTCCGCAACCAGGCGGCGGAACATCTCGCTCGCCGCCTGGGGGCTCACCCCGAGCTTGCGACCGACCTGTGCGGCCGTCACGCGGGCACCGTCGGCGGCCATCACCCGCAGCGCGAGGAGGTACTCCTGGGCCGCGGTCGACAGGTCGCGCTCGGCGTGGCGGCGGGTCGGGCTGGTAGTCACGGGCTCAGGATACGGCTCAGGCCGCGGGTGACGGCCGGCGAAGCCGGATCGCCATGAGGATGACGCCGAAGGTCCAGGCGACCGCGAGGATCGCGATGAGCGACGGCGGGCCGTGCACCCGGTCGTAGGTCGCCCCGCTGGCCGAGAGCGCCGCCGCGACCGGCAGGGCCAGCACGATGACCGCGATCGTGCCGCCGGAGAGGATCCGGGCGGCGGCGGGCAGGAGGACGAGGGCAAGCAGGATCGCGGCCTGGAGCGTGTCGAGCCGCGCATTGAGCCCCACGCGAACGATGTCGTACTTGTCCTCGCCTTTGCCGTGGGCGCGGAGCGAGCGGTAAAGCGCCGCTCGGTCGGCG
>JACQEH010000220.1 GCA_016200675.1 Chloroflexota bacterium
CGGCGACCGGATCGAGGTCGCCGGGCTCACCCTGACCGTCGAATCGACAGACGGCCGGCGCGTCGGCAAGGTCCTCGTGGCCAGGCGGCCGAGGGAGCCCGGCGACCCCGGCGACGACGAGCGGTGATGTCGATCTCGGGGCGGGGGCGGCTCAGGCGGCGATCACCCGGACGATGATCTCCTCGAGGCGGGCGCGGGCTTCCGGGAGGACGACGCCCGCCGCGTCGAGCTCGGCGAGGGCCCGGTCGCGGTGGAGTCGCGCCTGCGTCCGGGTGAACGCGTCGGCGCCCGTCCGCTCCAGGATCGTGACGATCTCCGCGACCGTCGCGGCCGTCGGGGCGCGGTCGGCGTAGAGGGCGCCCAGGCGCTCGCGATCCTCTGGACCGGCGTGCTCGAAGGCGTAGATGACAGGCAGGGTCTTCTTGCGACGGGCGACGTCGGTCGGCTCCTTGCCGGTCGCCTGCTCCTCGCCCCAGATCCCCAGCAGGTCGTCGTTGATCTGGAAGGCGAGTCCGAGGTCCCAGCCGAAGGCCCGGTAGCGGCCGATGACGTGCTCGTCGTCGGTCGCCAGGAGCGCGCCGGCCTCGATCGACGCGGCGATCAGGGCCGCGGTCTTCCGCCCGATCATGTCGAAGTAGAGCTCGACGGACATGACCCCGTCGGTCTCGCTCGTGGCGATGTCGATGTACTGGCCCTCGCAGAGCGCGACGCAGGTCTCGTCGTAGAGGCGCATCAGGCGGAGGACCTTGTGATCGCTGAAGCCGAGGTCGGTCAGGCGATGGAGGGCCACTCGGCTGAGGCTGAAGAGCATGTCCCCGGTGTTGATCGCCTGGGGCACGCCGTGGAGGCTCCAGAGGGTCGGCCGGTGGCGCCGCTCGCGGTCGCCGTCCTCGATGTCGTCGTGGACGAGGCTGAAGTTGTGGCCCAGCTCCACGGCCGCGGCGCCGGGCAGAGCCGCCCGGTGGTCGCCGGTGATCGAGGCGTACGCGAGGAGCCCCAGGAGGGGCCGCATCCGCTTGCCCGAGAGGCCGTTCGTGCCGTCCAGCCCGAGGTGGTAGCGGCACTGCTCGTAGACGCCCGCGGTCGAGGGGTCGCGATCCTGGACGAGGCTGAGGATCTCCGCCTCGGTATCGGCGATGAGCTGGCCGAGATCGAGCTCGTGGGTCGCGGTCGACATCGTCGCCGCAGTGTAGCGGGCCGTGAGCAAACGTGCGCGGTGCGAGTAGCCTGTTGTGGAGGGAACCATTCGCGGGGGCGCGGGCGTGGCACGCCCCCGGCCCCTGTCGTGCAGGTCCGGTGGTACCGTCCGGTCATGCCGGTCCCGCATCGCTACACCACGGATGCGATCGTCCTGACGCGCTTCGACTACGGCGAGGCGGATCGAATCCTGACCCTCCTGACGCCGGGGTCCGGCAAGATCAAGGCGATCGCGAAGGGCATCCGGCGGCAGAAGTCCCGCATCGGGGGAAGCCTGGAACCCTTCGCCGAGCTGCGCCTCGCCCTCGCCCACGGCCGGACCTTCGACGTCGTGACGCAGGTCGAGGTCATCCACCCCTGGCTGCACCTGCGGGACGACCTCGTGTCCTTCGGGACGGCCGAATACCTGGCCGAGATGGCCGACCGGACGCAGGAAGAGCGCCACGCCGCCGAGTCGGTGTACGTGCTCCTGAAGCGCGGCTACGAGCTCCTCGATGCGGGCATGGCCGCGGGTCGCGTCGCCCGCTGGTTCGAGATGCACCTGGCCGACGAGCTGGGCATCCGGCCCGAGGTCGACCGCTGCGTGGAGTGCGGCCGCCTCCTGGAGGCCGACGAGCGCTATCGCTGGGTGCCGCCGCTCGGCGGGGTCCTGTGCGAGCGCGACCCGGGGCCGCCGCAGGGAATCGCGGGGCTGTCGCTGGAGGCCCTCAAGGTGCTCAAGGCCTACCAGCGCATGGACGTCGAGGCGCTCGCGGCGCTCCGGGTCCGGCCGGAAGTTGAAGCGGAGGTGGAAGCCGCGATGCGGGCGTTCCTCTCCTACACCCTGGACCGGTCGCCGCGGTCGCTCGCCTTCCTCGACGAGGTCCGGGCAGGCCAGCGGGCCCGAGCGGACCTGCTGACGTGATCTTCGACCCGAGCGGCGAGCCGGGAGCGCACGCCCTCGATCGGCTCGCCCGCGACATGATCGGGTGTCTCACGACGGTGACCCCCGACGGCCAGCCCCAGCCGATGCCCGTCTGGTTCGCCTGGCTGGACGGCGAGATCCTCGTCTACGGCGACCATCGGGCGAGGCGGAACGCCAACCTCGAGGCCAACCGGAAGGTCTCGTTCCACGTCGGCGACAATGGCTCGGGCGGGGACATCGTCGTCGTCGAAGGCGAGGCGCGCATCGACCCCGACGACCCGGCTGTCGGGGACAACCCGGCCTACCTCGGGAAGTACGCCGCCGGGATCGATCGGTGGCTCGACGGACCGGCCGCGATGGGGCAGGTCTACAGCACGCCGATCCGGATCACCCCCACCCGCGGAGTGGCCTTCCCGGCGTAGCGTGGCTCCCGCTCTGCTAGGATCGGCCTCCCGAGGTCCCCGACCCGCGATCGTCCATGCCACGGCCGGTCGACAGGAGGAGCGCACGTGACCGACTCTCCCGTCCACGATCCGAACGACGTCGCGGCTGCCGTGCCCGACCTCGAGACGATCGTCAGTCTTTCGAAGCGGCGCGGCTTCGTCTTCCAGAGCTCCGAGATCTACGGCGGCATCAATGCCGTCTGGGATTACGGGCCGCTCGGCGTGGAGCTGAAGAACAACGTCAAGCGCGCCTGGTGGAAGTCGATGGTCCAGGAGCGCGACGACATCGTGGGTCTCGATGCCGGGATCCTCATGCACCCCCAGGTCTGGGTCACGTCCGGCCACGTCGGGTCGTTCAGCGACCCGCTCGTCGAGTGCGGGACCTGCCGGCGCCGCTACCGCCTCGACGAGCTGCCGGGCGCCGAGGGCCTGAGCGTCACGGACCTGGCCGATCCGACGGTCATCGAGCGCTTCAGGCTCATCTGCCCCAACGACGGGGGACCGCTTTCGGCGCCGCGGCGCTTCAACCTCATGTTCCAGACGTTCATGGGGCCCGTCCAGGACGACGCCTCGATCGTCTACTTCCGGCCCGAGACCGCCCAGGGCAGCTACGTCAACTTCAAGAACATCCAGCAGAGCTCGCGGAAGAAGATCCCCTTCGGCATCGCCCAGATCGGGAAGAGCTTCCGGAACGAGATCAGCCCCGGCAACTTCGTCTTCCGGATGCGCGAGTTCGAGCAGATGGAGATGCAGTACTTCGTCCGGCCGGGGGACGCGGCCACGGCCGCCTTTGACGACTGGCTCCCGCGGCGGCTGGCGTGGTACGGCCAGTACGGCGTGGCGCCCGAGCGGCTCCGCCTCCGCGAGCACGCGAAGGACGAGCTCGCCCACTACGCCAGGAAGGCCGTCGACGTGGAGTACCGCTTCCCGTTCGGCTGGAAGGAGCTCGAGGGCGTCCACAACCGGGGCGACTTCGACCTCTCCCGCCATGCCGCGGCCTCGGGCGAGAACCTCGAGTACTTCGATCCGGCGACGGAGGAGCACTTCATCCCCTGGATCGTCGAGACCGCTGCCGGCGCCGACCGCGCCGCGTTCACGTTCCTCATCGACGCCTACCGGGAGGAGGAGGTCCGCGGCGAGCGGCGCGTCTCCCTGTCCCTCCACCCCGACCTGGCGCCCTACAAGGTCGCCGTCCTGCCGCTTCTCAAGAAGCGGCCCGAGATCGTGGAGCTCTGCCACCGGATCCTGGCCGACCTGAAGCGGGACCTCATGGCCGTCTACGACGATACGGCCGCGATCGGCAAGCTCTACCGGCGCCAGGACGAGATCGGCACGCCCTGGTGCGTGACCGTCGACGTCGACTCCCTCGAGGACATGGCCGTCACGGTCCGCGACCGTGACACGATGACCCAGGAGCGGATCCCGGTCGACGGCGTCAAGCGCGCCATCCTCGATCGGATGGAATCCGCCAGGTCCTGACGGTCGTGGCCCGTCATCGCGCCATCGATCCGAGCGGAGGGGCTTCGGCCGCCTACGAGGACCAGCCGAGTCGCTCGCCGTGGATCGCCCAGCTCGCACCCGATGGGCCGCCCCGCCCGCTCGAGGCGGATGCGCGGGCTGACGTCGCTATCGTGGGGGCGGGGATCGCCGGCATCGCCACGGCGTTCTTCACCCTCCGCTCGACACCGCTGAGCGTGATCGTCCTGGAGCGGGACCGGGTCGCGCGGGGCGCCACGGGCCGCAACGCGGGCCAGCTGACGACGTACTTCGAGCGGCCGCTCCACGACATCGCGCGGGAGTTCGGGGCCGACCTCGCCATCGAGGGCCAGCGCGCCTTCGACGGTGCCCACGACCTCCTCGACCTGATGGCCGCCGAGGCCGGGGCGACCGTCCGGGTGGAGCGCTTCACCGGGCACATGGGGATGTTCAGCCGCAACCACGTCCTGGTCCATCTGCGGAACAACGCCCTGCGCCGGGACGGCGGCCTCCCGATCGAGGCGTGCGTCATCTCCGAGGACGCGGAGTTCCTGGCGGCGGTCCCCGCGGCCCATCGCGACCTGTACTCGGTGGTCCCGCAGGCCCAGGTCCGAGAGCTCCTGGAGACGGATGACGACCGCTACCGGGCCGTACTCTCCGACCGCAAGGGATGTGCCAACAGCGGCGCCCTGGTCCAGCAGGTCCTGGGGCATCTCGAGGCCCGGTACGCCAATCGCTTCCGGTATGTCGACTGCACCCGGGTCGACAAGATCATCGTGGGCTCGGATGACGTCCGGCTCGAGGCCGGGGGTCACGGAGTGACGGCGTCGCGGGCCGTCCTCTGCACGAACGGCTTCACCGAGCACGTCGTCGAGGATCCCACCGGGCGGCGGGTCGAGCTCCATCCCGACCAGCGCGTGGTCGGCACGATCGGCTTCATGACCGCGTTCTTCGAGGAGCACCGCCGGGCGCCGGCGGCCATGAGCTACATCCGGAACACCACGATCGGCGGCTCGACCCCGTACGTCTACGTGACCCGCCGGACCTACGACCGGCCCGGGGATACCGTGACCCTGACCTGCATGGGTGGCCCGGAGTGGCCGTTCGAGGGCTCGTGGAACGCGGACCTGCCGTTCCCGGGGCCGCTGCTCGGAGAGATGGACGCGCAGGTCCGGCCGTTTGCCCAGCCGGCCCGGCTGCCGGGCCTCCCATACGACTTCCAGTGGCACGGGCTCATGGGCTACATGGACGGCCGGGTCCGGGTGATCGGCGCCCACCCCCGCCACGGGCGCCTCCTCTACAACCTGGGCTGCAACGGGGTCGGTTTCCTGCCCTCCATCCACGGCGGGCGACAGATCTCGCGACTCCTCGGGGGCGAGCGCCTGCCGCCGAGCATCTTCGATCCGCGCGAGGCCCCGGCGGACGCGCAGGGATGAGGACGCGGCCGGGAGGCCGTCCCGCTCCGGGGCGGGTCAGGCGGACGCGGTCACCGGTGCGTGCTTCCGCTCCGCCGGCGGCGTCGGCTCCTCGGGCGGAGCGGGCGGCCAGGTGCCGCGCAGGTAGCTGTCGATCGACGCCGCGGAGCGCTTGCCGTCGCCCATCGCCAGGATCACGGTCGCCGCGCCCCGGACGATGTCCCCGCCGGCGAAGACGCCGGGCATGGACGTCATACCGAACTCGTCGGTGGTGATGTAGCCCCACTCGTTGACGTGGAGCTCCGGCGCCGAGGCGGTCAGGAGCGGGTTCGACCTCGTCCCGATCGCGACCACGACCATGTCGCAGGGGATCTCGAACTCGGAGCCGGGGACCGGCACGGGCCGGCGGCGGCCGGAGGCGTCGGGCTCGCCGAGCTCCATCCTCTGGCAGCGGAGCCCGGTCACCCAGCGGCTCTCGTCGCCGATGACCTCGAGGGGCGCGGTCAGGAGCTCGAAGCGGACGCCCTCCTGCTCGGCATGGTGGACCTCCTCGGCCCGGGCGGGCAGCTCGTCGCGCGAGCGCCGGTAGGCGATCGTGGCCTCGGCCGCGCCGAGGCGCTTCGAGGTGCGCACGGCGTCCATGGCCACGTTGCCGCCGCCGACGACCACGACCCGCCGACCGTGGAGGACCGGCGTGTCCGAGGCCTCCTGCCAGGCACCCATGAGGTTCACCCGGGTCAGGTACTCGTTGGCCGAGTAGACGCCCTTGAGATTCTCGCCCGGAACGTTCATGAAGACCGGCAGGCCGGCGCCGACGGCGATGAAGATCGCGTCGAAGCGCTCCCGGAGCTTCGGCAGGGTGAAGGTCTTGCCGATGATCGCGTTGGCCTCGATCTTGACGCCTGACTCGACCAGCCGATCGACCTCGGCCTGGACGATGTCCTTCGGCAGGCGGAACTCGGGGATGCCGTAGATCAGGACGCCGCCCGGGGCGTGGAAGGCCTCGAAGATCGTGACGTCGTAGCCCTTCTTGGCAAGCTCGCCGGCGGCGGTGAGGCCGGCCGGCCCGGAGCCGACGATTGCAACGCGGCGGCCGTTGGGCTCGGCGTGCTGCACGGGCAGACCCTCGGGATGGGCCTGGGCCCAGTCGGCCACGAAGCGCTCGAGGCTCCCGATGGCGACCGACTTGCCCGTCTTGGCCCGGAGGCAGACGCCCTCGCACTGGCTCTCCTGGGGGCACACGCGGCCCGTGACGCAGGGCAGGGCGTTGTCGTTCAGGAGCGACTCCGCGGCCGCGGGCAGATCACCGTCACGCAGGAGCCGGATGAAGCGCGGGATGTTGACCGCGACCGGGCAGCCGTCGACGCAGTAGGGCTTGGGGCACTCGAGGCAGCGCTGCGCCTCGACCATCGCCAGCTGGTAGGTGAGCCCCAGGTTGACCTCGCGGAAGTTCGTTGCCCGGACCAGGGCGTCCTGCTCGGGCATCGCCACGCGGTCGATGCCCATGCGCTCCTTCTTCGTCAGCGGGGGGCGCGCGCCCGACGCTTCGACAGGCTGGTCGGGACGCGATTCGGTCATCGGGTGGCTCCCTGGACGACGGCCTCGGGTTCGGCGCCGGGGACGCCGGCCTCCTCTGACCCAAGTTTCGGGCGGGTCCGCAGGCCGATCTCGCAAACGCGGCGCTCGGCGGCCGCCTGCTCGAAGGGGCGGTACGTGCTGAGGCGATCGGAGAGCTCCTTGAAGTCGACCGCGTGGCCGTCGAACTCGGGCCCGTCGACGCAGGCATAGCGGGTCTCGCCGTCGACCGTGACCCGGCAGCCGCCGCACATGCCCGTCCCGTCGACCATGACCGGATTGAGGGAGACGGTCGTCTTGACGCCGGCCTGGCGGGTCAGGTCGGCGACCGCCCGCATCATCGGCACCGGGCCGACCGCGAACACCTCGTCGACGCTTCCTGCCGTGAGGACATCGGCCAGGGCCTCGGTGACGAAGCCGGGCCGGCCGTAGCTGCCGTCGTCGGTGCAGGCGACGACCATCCCGCAGGCGGCCAGCTCGGGCTCCAGGATCACCCACTCGCGGGAGCGGCCGCCGATGATGCTGGTGACGCGGACGCCCCGCCGTTCGAGCTCCTGGGCGATCGGCAGGATCACGGCGGTGCCCACGCCGCCACCCACGCAGACCGCGTGCCCGTGATCCGGCAGCTGGGTCGGACGGCCGAGGGGACCGGCCACATCCGCGATCGCGTCACCGGGCTGGAGCTCCACGAGGTCGGCGGTGCTCTTGCCGATCGCCTGGATGACGAGGCTGATCGTTCCGGCCGAGGCATCGGCGTCGGCGATCGTGAGGGGGATCCGTTCGGCGCCGCGCCCCAGGTGGACGATGACGAACTGGCCGGGCTGGCGGATCTCGGCAATCCGGGGTGCCTCGAGCACGAGCCTGGTCACGTTCGGTGAGAGGCGCTCGTTCCGGAGGATGGGATGCATGCGGCGACCGCCACGGTGCGAGTTCGTCCTCGCGATCGTGCCGGGACGCGGACGGCCGCCACAGCGCCGGAGCGCCCGCTTGCCGGGGGCCGAACGTCACCACGTCACCTGGCAGCGGGCCGGCGAGGCCGGCGCCAACGAGACCGGCGCCAACGAGACCGGCGCGCCCGGGTCAGCCGGCGAAGAGCCCCGCGTCCTTGCCCTTCGGCCAGTACAGC
>JACQEH010000221.1 GCA_016200675.1 Chloroflexota bacterium
GCCAAGGAGCCCGAAGATCTCGCCCGGGCGGACCTCCAGGTCGAGCTGGCCGACGGCCACGAAGTCGCCGTACTTCTTGGTCAGGACGCGGGTCCGGATGGGCGACCCGGGGCCGCTCGATTCTGGGGCGAGGGCGGACCTCCGTCGGCGGGCCGGCCGCGGCGGCGCGATATCGGTCACGGGATTACCGCCGGCCGTAGCGCTGGAAGACCCACCAGACGCCGCCCACGACGGCGACGATCAGGGCAACCCCGACGACCCCCCACAGGATCGAGGTCTCGACGGTGTAGCGGATCTGCATCGAATCGGTGGTCGAGGAGTCGCCCGCCGCCGAGATCGTCAGGTTGTAGTCGCCGGCGATCGCATCACCCGACGGCTTGACCTGGGCGTTGACGGTCACCGTCTTGCCGGCCTCGATGCTGGCGACGGTCGGCTGGTCGAAGGTGATGGTCCAGCCGCCGGGGCCGGTCCCGGTCAACTTGACGTTGGTGATCGGGGCCGTCCCGTTGTTCGTCACCGTCACCGCGAGCGGCGAGGTGCTGCCCGCGGCACCGTGGCCGTTGAGGAGGCCGCCCGGGGTCGAGAGCGCGAGCTTGTAGGTCCCCGTGACCTCGACATCGAGGGCGAACTGCTCCGTCCGCCCGCCGGCGGTCGCCACCACCTGGATCTGGTAGGTCCCGGCCGCGGCCCCGGCCGGGGGTGTCGCCGAGACCGTGACGCTTGACGTGGAGCCGGCCTTCACGACGGCGCTGGCGGCCTGCGACTGGCCGGTCAGGGTCGCCTGAACGGTCCAGCCGGCCGGGCCCTGGGCGTTGATCGAGTAGGTCAGGTCCTGGGCCGTGCCGTTGTTGAGGGTCAGGTTGAAGCTGAACGTCTGGGTGGAGGGACCCTTCAGGCTGGGCACGTCGCTGGTCAGGGAGAGCTTGCCCGTCGCGGCGGCATTGACGCGGACCGAAAGGGGCAGGTCCGCCGAGGTCGTCCCGAAGCGGGCGTTGAGATTCAACGCCGTGGTGCCGGTGGCGTCCGCCGGGACGTCGAGGTCGACCCGAACGGTCGCCGGATCCTTGCCGTTTGTCTGGGCCTCGTCGACGACGAACCCACCGCCGCGGATGGCCGCGTTCCAGGCGGCCGGTGCGCCGGTCAGGGTGAGACTCACGCGTTCCGGGCTGGTCGTCGTGATCGAAACGTCGAAGCTGACACGGGCACCCGGGGCAACCACGACCGCCGGGTACGGGGTCGTGATCGTCAGGGCGTCCGCCGCCAATACGGCGGGCGCCAGCGTGGATGCCGCGATGCCTGCGGCGGCCAGGAGGACGACGGCGCGGCGGATGCCGGCTCGGAGGCCTCGCCGGAGGGCACCCGGCCTGGCGCCGCTCACGCCGGTCAACGGTCGTTCGGTCGTCATGCTCGCCACGATCTCCCTTTCCTCTGATCTGTTGGTGGGCGCCGACCGGCGTCGGGATGCTCGGTGCGGCCGCGACGTGCGCCATCGACCGACGCGCGGTCGTTCCCCCCGGGGCGCGTTCGCCCCCGAATCTGACAAGTCCGCGGCCGGAACGCAACCGCGGCTCGATGAAGGGACGGTTGCGAGACCGTAACCGGGCTCCTCGGCCGACCCCGGCGGGGGCCGGGTCCCGCTCGAGTCACGACCGGGGGGCGTTTGACAGGTTCGACGGGCAGCCCCCATGCTTGCCATGACAACCGGATCCGCGAGACGTACGCAGGTCAGAGCATCGATCGAGTTCCGTGAACCGAATCGACTCGCTCCCGCGATCGCCGCCTGGATCCACCATCGCCGGCCCGTCACCCATCACGTGACAGCGCCTGCACCACGGCGCCGAGGCACGGACCCATCACGTCCGTCCCCGGCCAGAGGAACTTTCGAGCACCATGCTGTCACGAACACTCCACACCACCACCGTCGGGCGCGCCGCGTCCATCCGCCGCCTGCGACGGCGCCAGGCGACCACCAGCCGCCTCTTCTGCTCCACGAACGGCTGCGCCAGCTTCCTCGAGATCGACATCGAGGGTCACCAGGCAACCTGCCCGGTCTGCGGCTTCCGCCGCCGCCTGAACTGACCTTGGGCGCCGGTCCGGCCGGCGCAACGGGGCGACGCTCCTGGCCCGGATGGCCGATCATCGGGCGACCAACCGCCGCCCCGGTGACCAGCCGTGCAGATCCTTGACCGGAGCCGCCTCGCCGACCTGATGGCCCGCGAGCAGGCAGCCTTCGTCGCTCGCCATCCCCGCGCCGGCGCGCTCCACGAGCGGGCCCGGCGGTCCCTGCTCGACGGCGTCCCGATGAACTGGATGATCAAGTGGGCGGGGGCCTACCCGCTCTACGTGGAGACCGCCTCGGGCGCCCACTTCAGCGACGTCGACGGGCACGACTACGTCGACTTCTGCCTCGGCGACACGGGGGCGATGGCCGGTCACGGTGCCGCCCCGACGATCGCGGCCGTCGAGCGCCAGCTCCGGCGCGGCATCACCCACATGCTGCCGACGGAGGACGCGATCTGGGCCGGCGAGGAGCTGACGCGACGCTTCGGGCTCCCCTACTGGCAGTTCGCGCTGACGGCGACCGACGCCAACCGCTGGTCCCTGCGCCTCGCCCGGCACATCACCGGGCGGCCGCTCGTCGCCGTGCACGATCGCAACTACCACGGATCCGTCGACGAGACGTTCGCGTCCCTGGCCGACGACGGCCGGGTCGAGGCCCGGCGAGGCAACCTCGGACCGCAGGTCGATCCCGCCCGGACGACGCGGGTCGTGCCCTTCAACGACCTCGATGCCCTCGAGCGGGGGCTTGCCGACGGCCAGGTCGCGGCCCTGCTCATCGAGCCGGCCCTCACGAACGTCGGGATCGTGCTGCCGGAGCCGGGCTACCTCGAAGGCGTCCGCGAGATCACCCGCCGCCACGGGACGATCCTCATCCACGACGAGACCCACACGATCTGCGCTGGTCCCGGGGGGATCACCGGCGCCGGCGGCTACGAGCCGGACATGCTGGTGATCGGCAAGACGATCGGCGGTGGCATCCCGGTGGCGACGTACGGCATGAGCGCCGAGGTCGCGGCGCGCGTCAGCGCCTCGATCGACTACGAGGATTCCGACGTGGGCGGCATCGGTGGGACCCTCGCCGGCTACGCCCTGTCCCTGGCCGCGGTCCGGGCGACGCTGGGCGAGGTCCTGACCGCCGGGGCCTTCGCTCGGATGCTCCCCCTCGCGGAGCGCTGGGCGGCCGGTGTGGACGAGGTCATCCGACGTCACGACGTGCCCTGGCACGTGACCCGGCTCGGCGCCCGGGCCGAGTACCACTTCATGCCGACCCCGCCGCGCAACGGCCGCGAGCAATGGGATCATTCGGATCCCGAGCTGGAGCGGTTCCTCCACCTCTGGGCGATGAACCGGGGCATTCTCATGACGCCCTTCCACAACATGGCCCTGATGTCGCCGGCGACCTCGACCGAGGACGTCGATCTCCACACCGAGGTCTTCGAAGGGGCGGCTTCCGCGCTCTTCGACTGATGTCGGCAGACGTGCCAGGCGAGGTGGCACAGCGGGCGGCTAGAGTCCGCTCGTGCAATTCCTCGACGGCCGGCTCGTCACGAGCGCGACCGACCTCGTGGGCTACCTGGCCTGCGACCATCTCGCCACGCTGGAGCTCGGCCGCGTGGCGGGCCTCTGGGAGCGACCCGACCGTCGAGATGACCCGACGATCGCCCTCATCCAGGAGAAGGGCGACCTCCACGAGAGCGCCTATCTCGATCGCCTTCGTCTGGAAGGTCGGTCGGTCGTCGAGATCGCCAAGGACGGCCTTACCACGGTCGAGGCGCTGACCGACGCCGCCGCGGCCACCCTTGACGCGATGCGTCGCGGCGCCGACGTGATCTACCAGGCGACCTTCTTCGACGGGCGCTGGCGCGGCCACGCGGACTTCCTGTTCAAGCGCTCCGATCGGGCATCGCCGGTCCTCGGCTCGTGGAGCTACGACATCGCGGACACGAAGCTCGCCCGCGCCGTGAAGACAGGGGCGGTGCTCCAGCTTTGCGTCTACGCAGGGCTGCTCGAAGCGGTCCAGGGGATCGCGCCAGAGTGGCTCGCCGTCGTCACGGGCGACGGCGAGGAGCACCGCTATCGGGCCGAGGACTTCGCGGCGTACTTCCGCTACGTCAGGGCGCGATTCGAGGCCAGGATCACCCGGGATGCCGACGATCCGATGGGTGCCGACACGTATCCGGACCCGGTGGATCACTGCCGGGTCTGTGCCTGGTCCCCGACCTGCATCCAGCGCCGCCGCGATGACGATCACCTCTCGATCGTGGCGGGGATGCGCCGGATCGACACGGAGCGGCTGGCCGAGGCCGGCGTGTCGACGCTGACGGCCCTGGCTGGCCTGTCCGGCGACGTGTCGATTCCGGGCGTGCTCGCGCCGCAACTCGACCGACTCCGGCAGCAGGCGCGGCTCCAGCTGCACGAGCGGATCACGGGCGAGCGCGTCTTCGAGCTCATCGAACCGTCCACGGCGGACGCGCGCCGGGGGTTCGGGCTCCTGCCGCAACCGTCGCCGTGGGACGTCTTCTTCGATATCGAAGCCGATCCCTGGGCGACCGAGACCGGCCTGGAGTACCTGTTAGGGGTCGTGGTCGAGGACGCCGGCAGCCCACGGTACATCCCGATCTGGGGCACCTCTGCCGAGGCCGAAAAGGCGGCGTTCGAGCGCTTCATCGACGTCGTCATCGCCCGCCTGGCCGAGCACCCCGACCTCCACGTCTACCACTACGGCGGGTACGAAGCGGGCGCGATCAAGCGCCTGATGCAGCGCCATGGGACTCGGGCGGCCGAGGTCGACGCCCTGTTGCGGGGCGAGGTCCTCGTGGATCTCCTGAACGTCGTTCGCCAGGGCATTCGGGCCTCGGTCGAGTCGTATTCGCTCAAGCAGATCGAGAAGTTCTACCTCGCAGCCCGCGAAGGCCCCGTCACCGAGGCCGGCTTCAGCGTCGTGGAGTTCGAGCGATGGCTCAAGGAGCGCGACCCCGCGATCCTCCAGGAGATCGCCGACTACAACCGGGACGACTGCGTCTCGACCTGGAGCCTTCGAGGCTGGCTCGAGGCCCGCCGCTCCGAGGCGATCGAGCGCTGGCCGATGGAGGATTGGAGCCGGCCCACGCCGACGTCCGGAGATCCGAGCAACGGGGTCCGCGAGTGGGACGCGAAGGTCGCCGAGCGGGTCCGCGACCTGACGATCGGCAGCCATCCGGACGAGAAGGATGAGGAGGCCGCGGCTCGCGTCCTGCTCGCGAACCTCCTCGAGTGGCATCGCCGCGAGGAGAAGTCCCAGTACTGGCGGTGGTTCGAGCTGAAGGACCGGATGACCGTGGAGCAGCTCGTCGTCGAGCGCGACGCGCTCGGGGGCCTGGTGTTCCTCGACGAGCAGCCGGCGATGGGAAAGCGGTCCGTCCGTCGCTACACGTTCGAGCCCCAGGACCACCCCTTCAAGCCGGGCGCCAAGGCCGTCGACCAGGCGACGGGACGCGACGCCGGCGAGGTCGTCGGCC
>JACQEH010000226.1 GCA_016200675.1 Chloroflexota bacterium
ACCACGGAGTGGCACGAGGCGGTCGAGGCGTCGGCGGGGCGGATGGTGATCGTGGGCCTGGATCGCCGGCGAGCTTCGGCCGAGCTCGCCCGGGTCGCCGCGCCCGCCGCGGGCCGGGATGACGTTCACGGCCGCGTCCCCTCGGCCGTGATCGCGCCCAGCGGAGCCGCGGCGGCGATCGTCCAGGCGCTCGGGGCCGGTGTCGGCGGATGACCCGGCCCCTGGTCAGCGTGATCGTCCCGGCACGCAATGAGGAGGCTTCCATCGACGCCTGTCTCGCGGCCCTGCTCGCGCAGACGTATCCGCGCGAGCTCCTGGAGGTCATCGTCGTCGACGGCCGCTCGACCGACGGCACCCGCCGGCGCGTCGATGAGCGGGCGGCCGGTGAGCCGCGCCTGCGCGTCGTGGATAATCCGGCGCTGGTGACCCCGATCGGCATGAACCTCGGAATCAGGGCCGCGAGCGGTGACGTGATCACGCTCATGAGCGGCCACGGGGCAGCGCCTGACGACTACGTCGAACGGGGGGTGCGTGACCTCGCCGAGACTGGCGCCTGGGGGGTCGGCGGCCGGATCGAGCGTTCGCCCGTTGGGCGGACAGGGAAGCTTGCAGCGGCCGTGACGTCGAGCTGGGTCGGCGTGGGCGACGCCGACCACAACTACGCAACGAGCGCCCGGTGGGTGGACACGGCATTCCCAGGCATGTGGCCGCGGTGGGTCTTCGAGCGCGTCGGGCTCTTTGACGAGGAGCTCGTCCGCAACCAGGACGACGAGCTCAGCCTGCGCATCCGTGAGGCCGGTGGCCGCATCTGGTACGACCCGGCCATCGTCGTGCGCTACCGGCCGCGGGGCTCGATCCGCGGCCTGTTCTCGCAGTACCGGCAATACGGATTCTGGAAGGTCCGCGTTCTCCAGAAGCATCCTCGCGGCCTCCGGGTCCGGCATTTCATCCCGGCAGCCTGGGTGGCCTTCGCGCTGTCCGGGCCCCTCATCGCCGCCGCGTGGTGGCCGTGGGCGGTCGTGTACCTGACGGGCGCACTCACGTACGCGGCCGTCCTGGCTGTCGGGACCCGACGGCTCCGCGGCCCGGACACTTCCTGGCCGGCCCTCATCGGAACCGCCGCGGTCGTACACGCGGCCTACGGGATCGGCTTCCTTCACGGCCTCGTCGCGCTCGCCCCGCGATGGGTTCGCGACCGGAGAGGTGCACCGCCCCGGCTGCCGGCACGCTCCGCGAGCGAGACGGTTGCCGAGTGACCGACCGTCCCAAGGTCCAGGCGCAGCCGCCGCGTCCGCTTCGGATCGCCCAGGTCAACGACATCGCGTCCGTCGCCACGACGATCTCGCGGGCTCTCCGGGCGGCCGGGCAGGACGCCAGCCTCCTGGAGCCGTGGCGACCAGGAGCCGGCATCGCCTATCCCTGGAAGCTCGCGACCCTCCCACTCCGGCTGGCCGGGATCGTGGCCGCCGGCGTGGAGCTCCGTGCCCGCCGGTTCGATCTCGTGCACGTCCACTACGCCCGGCTCGGGATGCTCGGTCCGATGTCCGGGCGCCCGTACGTCCTGCACTGCCATGGGTCGGACATGCGCGGGGTCGAGCCGGGCTCCGCGTGGGGCATCGAGGTGGCGCCGTTCCTCCATGCCGCCCGTCGCGTCTACTACACGACCCCCGACCTGGAGCCATGGGTGCGGGCGTTCCGACCGGACGCGGTCTTCCTCCCGAATCCCATCGAGCTTCCCCGCCGGAGTGACGCCGCCCGCCCTCCGTCCTCCATCCGCGACGTCCTGGTCGGTGTCCGCCTCGACCCGATCAAGGGCGTCGACGAGGTCGCCACCGCCCTGCGCGCGCTCCTGTCGAGGCGTCCGCAGACGACGGTCACCGTTATCGCCCAGGGAGCCGGGGTCGAGCGAATCCGGTCGCTGGCGGGCGACCGGGCCGTCGTCGTTCCGCCCGTCGACCATGACGACCTGCCGGCGCTCCTGGCCGCGCATCGCACCGCGATCGGCCAGATGCGGGTCGGCGCGATCGGGAACTACGAGCTCGAGGCGATGGCCGGGGGTCTGCCGGTCGCCGCGGCGTTCGGATATCCGGCCGCCTACCCCGCCCCGATCCCCATCGTGGACGGCGAGACGGCCGAGGCCCGGGGGATCATCCTCGCCGCGCTCCTCGACGACCCCGTCGCCTGCGCGGCCCTCGGCGCTCGTGCGAGGGCATGGGTCGCGGAGAACCACGGGACCACGGCAGTCGCGGATCGGCTCGTGGCGGACTACCGGGTCATCCTCGCCGCTGCCGGACAGACGACCGGCTGAGCCGCCGGTCCTAGGTGGCGACGCCCAGCTCCGCCCAGAGCGCCGCCATGGCGGCGTCGGTGGCCCGAACGTCGAACTCGGCGATCGAGGCCCGCGCCGATCCGGCGAGCTGGGTCCGAGCCTCCGCCGTGACGAGGTCGCCAAGGGCGGCCGCGACGGCAACCGGATCGGCGGGCGCGACCGAACGGCCATTGAAGCCGTCGCGGACGACCCCGCGAAGGCCCCCGACTGCGGACGCGACGACTGGAATCCCACACGCCAGCGCCTCCACGGCGAGCGCATCCATCGCGAG
>JACQEH010000227.1 GCA_016200675.1 Chloroflexota bacterium
GACATCCACGGGAACGCCGCCGAGTAGTCGAAGTCGGCGACGGCGATGTCGGTGTTGCCCTGGACGATGATCGCGCCCTCGGCCTCGAACTCGCGGAGGGCGGCGACCGTCCCGGCCGGATCGTGGCCGTTGAGTACGAGGTCCCCGGCCACGAGGACCGCGTCCGGCTTCTCCCGCTTGATCGCCTTCCGCACCGCCTCGAGGGCGATGACGTTGCCGTGGATGTCCGAGAGCACCGCAACACGCGTGCTCATCGCAGGACGCCTTCGTCCGGGATGATGAACGACAGGGTTGCTTCGCAGGCCGTTTCGCCGTCGACGCTCGCGACCGCCTTGCCCCGCCCGAAGCGCCGACCCAGCTTCTCCATGGTGACCTCGAGGCGGAGCGTGTCGCCTGGGACCACGATCCGCTTGAAGCGGCAGTCGTCGATGCCGGCGAAGAGCCCGATCCGGTCGCCGAACCCGGGCTGCCTGGCCACGTAGACGGCCATCGTCTGGGCGAGGGCCTCCACCTGGAGCACGCCGGGGAGCACCGGCAGGCCCGGGAAGTGGCCCTGGGCCCACCACTCCGTCGCGGTGATGCCCTTGATCCCGACGATCCGCTTCGCCTCGGGGTCGTACTCGATGATCCGGTCGACCATGAGGATCGGCCAGCGATGGGGAATGAGCGCCTCGATCTCGCGGGTCGTGTGGATCGTCTCGGTCACGGGCAGGCCTCGGGTGGTTGGGGGGGCGGGTCAGGCGCGGGCCGCGGCCGCGAGGAACGCGGCGCTGCCGACCCGGTCGAGGAGGTTGGTCGTCATCCGGCCCTCGAGGAACGTGTCGTTGGCGAGAAGGGCCTTGTGGATCTCGACGTTGGTGGTGAGGCCGTCGACGAGCAGCTCGTCGAGGGCGGCCCGGCCCCGCTCGATCGCGGTCGGCCGGTCCGGACCCCAGGCGATGAGCTTGCCGAGCAGGGAGTCGTAGTAGGGCGGGACCTCATAGCCCGGGTAGAGGTGCGAGTCCATCCGGATCCCGGGGCCGCCCGGCGCGTGGTACCGCTCCACGATGCCGGCGCCGGGCCGGAACTCGTGGGCCGGATCCTCGGCGTTGATCCGGAACTCGATGGCGTGTCCGCGTGTCACGATGTCTGACTGCTTGAAGCCGAGGGGCTCTCCGGCCGCGATCCGGATCTGCATCGCCACCATGTCGATCCCGGTCAGCATCTCCGTCACGGGGTGCTCCACCTGGATCCGGCAGTTGATCTCGATGAACCACGCGTCGCCATTGCCGTCGACCAGGAACTCGAGGGTCCCGACGTTCTCGTAGCCGGCGGCCACGACGGCGTGGATGGCCCGCTCGCAGAGCTCGGCGCGGGCGGCCGGGCTGAGGGCCGGGGTCGGGCCCTCCTCGAGGATCTTCTGGTGGCGCCGCTGGACAGAGCAGTCGCGCTCGCCCATGTGGACGCCGTGGCCGTAGCGATCCACGGCCACCTGGACCTCGACGTGGCGGTTGTCCTCCAGCCACTTCTCGAGGTAGAGGGAGTCGTCCCCGAAGGCCGATTTCGCCTCGGAGCGGCAGACCTTGATCGCCGACTCGAGCTCGCGCGGCGTCCGGACCATGCGCATGCCCTTGCCGCCGCCACCGGCCGAGGGCTTGATCAGGACCGGGTAGCCGATCCGCTCGGCCTCCTCGAGGGCGTGTTCGTCGTCGCGGAGCATGCCCACCGAGCCGGGGATCGTCGGCAGGCCGTAGCTGCCGAGCAGGCGCCGCGTCCCTTCCTTCGAGGCGAAGCGGTCGAGGACCTCGGGCGGCGGCCCGATGAACGTCAGGTCGTGGGCCCGCACCACCTCGGCGAACGTCTCGTCCTCGGACAGGAAGCCGTAGCCGGGATGGACCGCGTCGCATCCGGTCACGACGGCCGCGGAGATGACCGCGGGAGCCGAGAGGTACGAGCGCCGCGCGTCGGCCGGGCCGATGCAGATGGCCTCGTCGGCGAGGAGGACGGCCAGGCTTTCGCGGTCCGCCTCGCTGTAAGCGACGACGGCCTCGATGCCCATGGTCCGGCAGGCCCGCAGGATCCGGAGGGCGATCTCGCCCCGATTGGCGATCAGGATCTTGCGGAACATCAGCGAACCCTCGGCGCCATCAGTGGGCCTCGACCGCGCCGGCGGCCTCGATGTGGACGAGCTCCTGGCCATACTCGACCGCCGTCCCGGCCTCGACGATGACGCCGATCACGATCCCGTCCGCCGGGGCGAGGACGTCCTGGGGAATGCCCAGCATGTCCACGACGCCGAGCCGGTCCCCGGCCCGGACGCGGGTCCCGCCGACGGCCTTCGAACCGGGCTGGAAGACGCCGACCGCCGGCGACGTGGCGATGGGTCCGTGCGGCCTGGGCTGGGCCTCCGCGACCTCGCGATCGCCGACCTCGGTCCGCTCGCCGTAATCGGTCGCGCGCCCCGGTCCCACGGCCGCGAGGAGGGATCCGGCAGTCCCGTTGGAGCCTCCCGCGTGGGCCGCGGCGCCGACCGTGGTGCCGGGGGCGGCCTTCGGCGGGGCGGGTGCTCCGAGGGTCTCGTGGCCCGGGTGGACGCGCTGGCCCGCCCGGTCCGTCACGCGCCGACCATAGGCCGGCCCGGCGCCAGCCGGCCGCTGGAGGCGGACGCGCCAGCCATCCTGGCGAACCTCGAGCTCGCCGACGTTGAGCGTTCCGAGCTTGGCCACGAGGGCCGGCAGGAGCCCGTCGATGAGGCGCTCGATACCGGCATGGTCAGCGGCGTGGCCGGCGGCGTGGTCGGCGGCGTGGTCCGCGGTCACCTCGACGGTCGGACCGGCATGGCGGGCGGGCGCGTCGCTGCGATCCTCGGGCACGCTCACTCCTCCTCGCGGGCGGCCGGCTCGTCGCGCCGCGACGGGCCGGAGCCGGTTTTGCCGGTCAGCCACCGGGCCGGATCCAGCAGGTCGCGCAGCCGGTCACCGAGCCCCCGACTGCTCGGCGGCGGAACCGGCGGCGTTGCGGTCTCAGTGTAGGCGCCGAGCGTCCGATAGCGCCGGTATCGGGCATCGAGGAGCTCGGGCAGCGGGATCCGGCCGAGCCGGTCCAGCTCCCCGACGATGACGGCGCGCAGCCGGCGGGCCGTCTCGGCGTGGTCGGCGTGGGCACCCTCGCCGGGCTCGGGCACGACCCGGTCGATGACGCCGAGGGCCAGCTGGTCATCCGCCGACATGCGCATCGCGAGGGCGGCCGTGGCCGCCTCGTCGGCCGACCGCCACAGGATCGCGGCGCAGCCTTCCGGGCTGATGACGGAGTAGACGGCGTTCTCGAGGGCGATCACCACGTCGCCGACGGCGACGGCGAGCGCCCCGCCGGAGCCGCCCTCGCCGGTGATGACGGCGATGATCGGGGTTCGGAGGCGGCTCATCAGCCCGATGGAGCGGGCGATGGCCTCGGCGATCCCGCGCTCCTCCGATTCGGGACCGGGGTGGGCGCCGGGCACGTCCACGAAGGTCACGATGGGGAGCCCGAAGCGCTCGGCCAGCTCCATGACCCGCATCGCCTTGCGATAGCCCTCCGGGTGCGGCATCCCGAAGTTGCGCCGGATGTTCTCCTCGGTGTCGGCGCCCTTCTGCTGGCCGATGAAGGCGACCCGGTGGCCGTCGATCCGGGCGAAGCCACAGGCCATCGCCGCGTCGTCGCCGAAGGCCCGGTCGCCGTGGAGCTCGACCACGTCGTCGGCCATGAGGGCGAGGAGATCGAGCGTCCGCGGCCGGCGGATGTTGCGGGCCAGCTGGACGCGGTTCCACATCGCGCTCTTCGCGTCGTGGGTCGCGTCGTCGGTCGAGCCTGGACGGCGTCCGAGGAGGCGGTCAACCATCGGTCGCCTCGCCTTCGACCGTCGTCGCACGGGGGCGTCCCGCGGCCCGTCGGGTGGGTGCGGTCGAAGGCCGTCCGAGGCGGGTCGAGCGTGCCGACCCGTTCGCGGCGCCGGCCTCCGCCCCTCCGCCGCCGCCGTTGGGGGCCGGCGCGTCGTCGAGGGGCCCGAGGTCCGGCACGACCTTCTCCGCGAGCGAGGTCAGGAAGCCGATGGGATCGATGGTGAACCCCGGCCGGCTCTCGGGGGGCTCATCGACGCCATCGCCCGGCACGAGGTAGCGGAGGAGGAGCGCGATCTCGGATCGGAGTTCCCGGCGATGGACGACCCGGTCGATGAAGCCGTGGTCGAAGAGGAACTCGGCCCGCTGGAAGCCAGGCGGCAGCTCCTGGGCGATCGTGCCGGCCTGGACGCGCGCCCCGGCGAAGCCGATCAGGGCGTTGGGCTCGGCCAGGTTCACGTCGCCAAGGACCGCGTACGAGGCGAAGACGCCGCCGGTCGTCGGGTCGCTCATGACCGAGATGTAGGGAACGCCGGCCGCTCGGAGGCGCTCGAGGGCGCCGCAGGTCTTGGCCAGCTGCATCAGGGCGAGGGTCCCCTCCTGCATCCGGGCCCCGCCGGAGGCCGAGACGATGACGAGCGGCAGCCGGTCGGCGAGGGCCTGCTCCGCGGCCCGGGTGACCTTCTCGCCGACGACGGCGCCCATGGACCCGCCCATGAACCCGAAGTCCATGACGCAGATCGCCACCGGGTGGCCGTCGATGAGCCCGGTGCCGCGGACCGCGGCGTCGCGAAGACCCGTCGCCATCTGGGCGGCGGCGAGGCGGTCCGGATAGGGCTTCTGGTCCACGAAGCCGAGGGCATCGACACTCTGGAGCCCGGCGTCCTCCTCGCGGAAGCTGCGGTCGTCCAGGAGGAGGGCGAGGCGGGCCTCGGCCGAGAGCCGGAAGTGGTGGCCGCAGGTCGGGCAGATCCGATCCGACTTGTCGAGCTGCTTGTTGAAGAGCATCTCTGAGCAGGACGGGCACTTCGTCCAGAGGTCGGGCGGGTAGGCGTCCTTGCGAGGCCGGAACGACGGCAGCTTGATCGGCATCGGCTAGCCGGCAGTCCGAGGCGCGTCGTCGGCACCACGCCACGAAGACGGCCGGCCGCCGATATGCCGCACCCATCGGCCGCCGATATGCCGCACCCATCGGCCCCCGATATGCCGCTGGGTCATGGATTCACTTCGCTGCGAGCTTGACCCTGTCCCGGAACGGTCGAATTGGCCTGGGCGTCGTGCGTGGTCGAGTCCGGTTCCATGACTGAGCGGCATCGGGGACGGCAAGCCGAGGACCGAGACGGGGCGGGGCATCGCGGCTGAGTCACGGGATCTCATGGCTAACCCCCGACCGGCCGGCTGCGCATGGCGTGGGCGGCCCGCGCGGCGCGGGCCATCGCCGAGCCGCTCGGGCGCGATCGACGCCAGGCCATCCAGGCGGCGCCGGCGAGGCTGATCGCCGAGGCCGTGATCGCCCCGCCGATGAGGAGCGGCCGCGGGAAGGCCGATGGATCGAGGGCGTCGTCGTCGTCCTCGGCGCTGGCCAGCGGGTCGAAGCCCGGCGGCAGCTCCGGCGCCGGGAAGGGCACGACCCGGACCGAGCCCTCGGCCCCAGCGGCCGCGGGCAGGCGCATCGCCGCGGCGGCTTCGGCGAGGCGGACCGCGAGGCGCTCCTCGAAACGGAACGAGGGATGGAAGCGGGGCAGGTCCCGCGTGAGCCGCTCGGACGCGAGGCGGACGCCTCGATCGAGGCGCGTCCCGGCGCCGGCCGCGGCCACGAACGCGTCGCGCATGGCGGTCGCGGACGTGCGCCGGGCCGAGGTCCCGGCCGCATGGCCGGCCCGGGCGGCGCCGCCCAGCGAGAACGAGGCCAGGTCGGGCGCCGCGAGCAGCGAGTCGAGATAGCGGTCGGTGACGAGGGCGTCGACCTCGACGACATCCCAGCGCCCGACGCCGGTCCCCCGGCAGGCGTCCCACCGCACGCCAGGCGGCGGATGCATCGTCGCGACGGACCGCGTCCGCCTCCACGTCGAGGGGATCGGCGACGATCGCGGCGGTTGCCTCGTCCAGCTCGAGGGCCGGGTGGCGGCGGGTCGTCCGGCGCTCGTTGGCGATCGCGTTGCGGGCGATCTGGAAGAGCCAGACCTTGAACGTCGACGCACCCTCGCCGTCGGCGGGCCGGGCCCGCTCCTCGAACTTCTCGAGGTTCGCGAGCGCGGACAGGAACGTCCGGGCGGTCGCGTCCTCCGCCGCGTGGTGGTTGCCGAGCTCGTAGTAGGCGAAGCTGTACACGGGTGCCACGTACCGCCGATAGAGGTCTTCGAATCGCGCCGGGTCGCGACGGGCCGCATCAACGAGCGGCCGGTCCTGGTCCAGGTGGACGATCCGGGGCGCGGCCGCACTCGCCGCTCCCGACTTCCTGAACACCGGCCGGGCCATCCCGTTACACCACGCCCGCGGACGGTAGGCGAAGGCGGCCCACCTCGCCGGCCAGGACGTGGCGTTCGGTCGAGCGGCCGTCGGCGTCGAGGACCTCGGTCACGAGCGCTCCGGTGGCGCCGTCGACGCCCAGGGCGCGGGCCGTCACCGCGCTGCCGTCGAGACCGGTCACGGTCACGAGATGGCCGGTCGTCACCTTGCGATCGGTCCAGCCGGCGACGTCGAAGCGCCCGGCTCGGAGGGCGGCAAGGCGCGTCTCGAGACGTCCGAGGAAGCCGTCCAGCAGCCGCTCGCGGTCGATCGGCCGGCCGCCCGAGGCCTCACGGAGCGACGACATCGAGGTCGCCAGCTCGGGCGGGAAGTCGGCCGCAGCCCAGTCGGCGTTGATGCCGAGGCCCACCACGACCCGTGGGTCGGGCGTCCCGAGGCCGTCGGTCTCGCCGAGGACGCCGGCCAGCTTGCGGACGTCGGGCGGGCCCGACCGGCGCAGCCGTGCCTCCTCGGCGGTCAGGTCGCCGACCAGGAGGGCATCGGGGCCGCCGCGGACCACGACCAGGTCGTTCGGCCACTTGAGGCGGATGGATCCCTCGGCCATGCCGGCGACGTCCTCGGCCGCGTCGGCCATCGCCAGGGCCGCGATCGCGGCGAGCCGCCAGGTGTCGTCGAGATCGAGCCACGTCGGACGGAAGCCGAGCGAGAGGAGGAGGGCGGCGCCGGGTGGCGCGGTCCACGCCCGGCCGTTGCGACCGCGGCCGGCGGTCTGCCCATCTGCCACCGCGGCGCAGACCTCGGGCGTGCCCTCGGCCAGCCAGCCGCGGACGACGTCGTTGGTCGAGCCGACCTCGTCGAAGCGCTCGACGCGGGCGTAGCCGTCGACGACCCCCGGAAGCGTCACGGCGTCAGCCGGCCCCTCAGCCGGCGGCTCGGCCGGTCGCGGCCGCGTCGACGGGATCCGGCTTCGCCAGCTCGAAGGCGCCATGCAGCGCGTCGAGGGCGGTCGAGAGCTCGGCCTCGGCGATCATGCAGGTGATCCTGACCTCCGAGGTCGAGATCATCTCGATGTTCACGCCCGCGTCGGCGAGGGTTCCGAACATGCGAGCCGCATAGCCCGGGGCGTTGTGCAGGCCGGCCCCGACGATCGAGACCTTGGCGACCGAGGCGTCCGTCGTGAGCTCGCGGGCGCCCAGCTCGCGGACGATCGGGTCGAGGACCTTCTTCGCCCGTGCCAGCTCCACTCGGGGAACCGTGAACGAGAGGTCCGTCGCGCCGCCGTGGCCGACGTTCTGGACGATCATGTCGACGTTGATCCCGGCCGCCGCGAGCGGATCGAAGAGGGTCCGGGCGACGCCCGGCCGGTCCGGCACGGCGACGACGGTGACCTTGGCGACGTTGCGGTCGTGGGCGAGGCCCCGGACCTTGTTCCGTTGCTCCACGAGCGGGTCCTCCCTGATGACCGTCCCCGGCGCGTCCTCGAACGAGCTCAGGACCTCGATGACGACGTCGTTGACCCAGGCCAGCTCCACGGCCCGGACCTGCATGACCTGGGCCCCCTGGTGGGCGAGCTCCAGCATCTCCTCGTAGCCGATGACCGGCAGCTGGCGAGCGGTGGTCACCACGCGAGGATCGGCGGTGTAGATGCCCCGGACGTCCGTGAAGATCTGGCAGCGATCGGCCCGCAGCGCGGCGGCCAGGGCGACGGCGGTGGTGTCCGAACCGCCCCGACCGAGCGTGGTGATCTCGGCCTGACCAGCTGCGACGGCGCTCTGGCCCTGGAAGCCGGCGACGATCACGATGTTGCCCCTGTGGAGCTCCTCGCGGATGCGGGCCGGCTCGACGTTGGCGATGCGCGCCCGCCCGTAGCGACCGTCGGTGGTGATCCCGGCCTGGGCGCCGGTGAGGGAGATGGCCGGGGCGCCCAGCGAGTGGAGCGCCATCGAGACGAGCGTCGCGCTCTGGTGCTCGCCGGTGGCGAGGAGCATGTCCAGCTCGCGGGCATCGGGCTCGTCGGTGATGGCCTCGGCCAGGGCGAGCAGCTCGTCCGTGGTGTCCCCCATGGCCGACACGACGACCACGAGGTCGCAGCCGGCCGCGCGCTCGCGGGCGATCCGCCGCGCGACGCGCCGGATGCGGTCGGCGTCGGCCACGGACGAGCCGCCGAACTTCTGGACGACGAGGGGGCGATCCATCGGGCGCGCATTCTACCCGACGCCCCGTGGGCTTCCGGCACGTCGCCACCGGTGACCCTCGGCGCTCCGGCGCTCCGTGGCTACCCCGCACCGCCACCACGAGACACATGTTCGGCATGAACGAGCGTGGCCATCGGCGAGTTCTTGCGGTTGCGGCGGGCAGTGGGCATGGCTTGTGCGTGTTCATCGGCGGTCTGCCACCTGGAGTGACATGGGAGGGGTGCGGAACCTCCGGAGCCGGCGGCGGCACCCGTGAGATCGGGTGACCCGACCGTCCGGCACAATGGGCCGGTCCGACCGCCAAGGAGAGCCGCGTCCATGTGCTTCGACACCGACAGCCGCCCGCCGATCGAGCCGATCGCCGGCGGCGCCCTTGACGCCGAGCGCCTCACCCTCACGTCCGAGGACGGAACCCCGTTCTCCGCGTTCCGGGCCCGGGCCGCCCACGCGAGCGGAAACGGCATCCTGATCCTGCCGGACGTTCGGGGCCTGCACGGCTACTACGAGGAGCTGGCCCTGCGGTTCGCCGAGCACGGCATCGACGCGGTCGCGATCGACTGGTTCGGGCGGACTGCCGGCCTCGCCCCGCG
Source organism: Chloroflexota bacterium (assembly GCA_016200675.1). Taxonomy (GTDB): domain Bacteria; phylum Chloroflexota; class Limnocylindria; order Limnocylindrales; family CSP1-4; genus UBA5189. The sequence continues at coordinate 9,109 of JACQEH010000227.1, forward strand.
CGACGACCAGTTCGACTACATGCCGCATGTCGGCCAGACCTCCTGGGAGGCGCTGGCGGCCGACATGCGGGTGGGCGTCGCTGCCGTGCGGGCGATCCGGGGCGCGGGCCGGGGCGCGACCTCCGCTGCCGGCGCGGGTCCGGGTTCCGGCGCGGGTCCGGGTTCCGGCGCGGGTCCGGGTTCCGGCCGGGACGCGGTCGCCGGCCCGAGCCACGTCTTCACGATCGGCTTCTGCATGGGCGGCCGGCTCGCCTTCCTCTCGGCGACCCTGGGCCTGGACCTCGCGGGGGTCATCGGCTTCTACGGCTGGCCGGTCGGGCCGAACCGCACCGGGTCTCCCGCGCCCGCTGAGGTCGCCTCGACGATTACGTCACCCGTCCTGGCGATCTACGGCGGTGCCGACCAGGGCATCGGGGCAGAAGTTCGTGGTGCCTTCGACGCGGCCCTCGACGCCACCGACATCGAGCACCGGACGATCGTCTACCCGGGCGCCCCGCACTCGTTCTTCGACCGCAAGGCCGCCGACTTCACGGCCGCGTCCGAGGATGCATGGGCGGCGACGCTCGCCTTCATCGACGAGCACGGGGCCTGAGCCACGCCCCCGCTGAGGGCCGGGCTGAGCGCCTGGCACCCGGCGCACGCGCCGCGCTGTTCCGCCGGTCAGCCGGCCGCCTTCGGCACCACGATCTTCGCTCCGGCGTTCCGTGGGGCGATGACGTCGACGCGTCCGGGGAGGTCGGAGTCGGCCGCCGCGGCCCGGAAGGCAGCCTCGATCCGCCCGACACCGGCGATGGTGTCGGTGAAGGCCACGATCGACGACCCGGCACCGCTCAGGCAGGCGCCGATCGCGCCCGCCGATCGAGCGTCGGCGACCATGCGGGGCAGCTGTGGGTAGATCGCAGCCCGATAGGGCTCGTGGAGGCGGTCCTCGGTCAGGAAGCGCAGGACGTCGGTCCGGCCGACGGCGAACCCGGCGACCCCGAGGGCGACCCGCCCGAGGTTGGCGATCGCGTCGGCCCGGGGCACCCGGACCGGAAGCACCTTCCGCATCTCGGCGGTCGGGAGGCGCAGGTCGGGAATGAAGACGACGGCGCGTAGCCCGCGGGGGACATCGAAGCGCACCGCCTCCACGGCATCGCCGAGCACGGCCGAGGCGACGAACCCGCCGAGGAGCGCGGGCGCGGCATTGTCCGGGTGGCCCTCGACCGCCGTCGCCAGTCGGAGCAGGTCGGCGCTCGAGAGCGGATCGCCCAGGAGCGCGTTGCCGGCCAGGAGGCCGCCGACCGTCGCCGCGGCGCTCGAGCCCAGGCCCCGCGCGAGCGGAATGCGATTGGTCATCTCGATCCGCCAGGTCGCGCCCTTGGGGACGCTGCCACGGGCCTCGACGATCGCCGTCTCGAGGCCCCGGATGAAGCGGTTGCCGGCTCCCGTGTCGAGCTCGCCTTCGCCTTCCCCGGACACCACCAGCTCGTGGCCGCTCCGGCCCCAGCTGCGGACCTCCAGGACCACCCGGTTCGTCAGCTCGAGGGCCATCCCCAGGCAGTCGTAGCCGGCCCCGAGGTTCGCGGTCGTGGCCGGCACGTCCACGGTGACGCGCCGCCCGTCGAGCTCGGCGAGCCAGCTCGTCGTCATCGCCAGCCCAGCGCGCCGCGGACGGCGTCGACCGAGGCACCGGCCTCGATGATCCCGCCGCCTGCGAGGCGGTGCGCGGTATCGGGGTCCTTGAGGCCGTTGCCCGTCAGGACGGCGACGACGAGCGCATCGCGGTCGATCCCGCCGACCCGGGCCAGCTTTGTCACCCCGGCCACGCTTGCCGCCGACGAGGGCTCGCAGAAGATGCCTTCGAGGCGGGCGAGATCGCGGTACGCGCTCAGGATCTCGTCGTCGGTGACGGCCTCGATGCGACCGTCCGACTCGTCGCGGGCTGCCGTCGCCAGTCGCCACGAGGCGGGGTTGCCGATGCGGATGGCGGTGGCGATTGTCTCGGGATGCTCGATGACCCGGTCCTCCACGATGGGCGCCGCGCCGGCGGCCTGGAAGCCGAGCATCCGCGGCCGCCGCTCGACGATCCCGGCCATCGCGTAGTCGGTGAAGCCGGCCCAGTAGGCGCTGATGTTGCCGGCGTTGCCGACCGGGATGGCGAGGGCGTCCGGAGCCCGCCCGAGGTCGTCGCAGATCTCGAAGGCGGCGGTCTTCTGGCCCGCCAGCCGATGCGGATTGACCGAGTTCACGAGCGTGAGCGGGTGATCGTCGCGGGCCGCGAGCGCCCGGACCACCGCGAGGGCCGCGTCGAAGTTGCCGTCCACAGCCACCACCCGCGCCCCGGCCACGAGCGCCTGGAGGAGCTTGCCGGCCGCGATCGCGCCCTTGGGCAGGACCACCACGACCTCGATCCCGGCGGCCGAACCGTAGGCCGCCGCGGAGGCCGAGGTGTTGCCGGTGGAGGCGCAGATGATCGAGCGGGCGCCGCCCTCGAGCGCCTTCGCGACCGCCAGGACCATGCCCCGGTCCTTGAACGAGCCGGTCGGGTTCATCCCCTCGACCTTCGCGTGGAGGTTCGGGAGGCCGATCGCCGCCCCGAGGCGCTGGAGGTGGACCAGCGGCGTCGCGCCCTCGCCGAGGCTGATCGAGGGTGTGGCGTCGGTGATCGGGAGCCAGGCGCGGTAGCGGTCCATGAGGCGCGGCCGGGGCGGAGCCGTTTCCGTGGCTGGGGTCCCGCCGGTCCCGCGTGGGTCGCCGCCCGTCACCGGACCACCGGGTAGCGCGCGCCCGACGGGGCGTCGAATGTCTCCCCGGGCAGCGACTGCGCGGCCCGGAAGGCGCCCATCGCTGCGGCCAGGCCGGCCCAGGTGCTGCCCGCGCCGCGGCCGATCGCGATGAGGTCGCCGAGGACGGCCGACGAGGTCGCGGGCCCCCCGGCACCGGGCCCCGCGAAGGCCACCCGGCCGACCGGCTCGCCGTCGACCTCGATCCGGTTGATGACGCCGTCCGTCCGGCCGAGCGGCGCGGCGGCGGGCACGGCCGAGGGCACGACGGAGGCCGCGATCTCGCCGTCGACACGCACGGCCGAGGCGATGAGCTTGATCACGAAGCCCCGGGCGGCCGCCGACGCGATGTCCTCGATCGTGACCCCGGTGATGCCCGGCAGGCCGAGCCCGCCGCCGACGAGGTCCGGGGCGCGCACCACGGACCCGATGTCGAGCCAGCGCCCGAAGGCCAGCCGGGCGAGCACGACGAGCTTGTTCGCCGCGTCGTCACCCTCCACGTCGCCGCGCGGGTCGGCCTCGGCATAGC
>JACQEH010000216.1 GCA_016200675.1 Chloroflexota bacterium
CGCCGAACACCTGGGCGATCTCGCCGGCGTGGTAGGCGTCGTGGGTGATCAGGCGAAGGAGGACCGATTCGCGCGTGTGGAGCTGGACACGGCCGCCGATCTCGCGCCGGAACTCGTCGCCGAGCATCGCCGGGGTCCAGCGCGCGAGGCAGCCCTCGATGACCCGCCAGGTCGACTCGAACGCCTCGACGAGCTCGCCGGCGGTCCGTGGCCTCGAGAGGTCGTCCTCCCAGCCGTCGGCGAAAGGATCGGGGAACGGCGTGGTCTCCGCGCCCGGTTCGCGGAACACGCCACACAGCCAGTAGACGCGGGCGCCCGCGACGTGGGCGGCAAGGGCCCAGACGGGCGCGTGCTCCGGACCGGCGGTGAGGGCGAGATCTGCCGCGGAGCGACCGCGCAGGCCGTCGACGATCCGCGCGTTGTACGTGCCCCAGTGGGCGTAGAAGGGCGCGAGCGAGCCGTCCGTCGATCGGGCCCTCAGGAGCCCGTGACGAACTCGCCGCCGTCGACGCTGATGATGTCGCCGTTGATGAAGTCGGTGCCCTCGCCGGAGAGGACGACGATGGCGTTGGCGACGTCCTGGGGCGTCGTCATCCGGCCCGTTGGGTTGCGCTTCATCGTGATGTCGATCATCTGCTGGCTCTCGGGGATCTTCAGAAGGGCCGGGGTGATCGTCACGCCCGCCCGGATCGAGTTGGCCGTCGCGCCGATGCCCGAGCGAGCAAGCTCCATGGCCAGCTGGCGGATGTGGCTCTCGAGCGCCGCCTTGGCCGAGGAGACGACGCCGTAGGAGGGCACCACCCGGCTGGACCCCTCCGAGGTCATGGCGTAGATCTTCGAACCCTGTCCGATCAGGCGACGGCGGTAGAGGTCCTGGACCCAGTAGACGAGGCTGTTGGCCATGACGTCCTGGGTCATCTCCATCTTCTTGCGATCGACGCCGGCCTTGGGGTCGTCGGTGATGAAGGGCACCAGGCTGCCGAAGGCGAGGGAGTGCATGACGACCCGGACGTACGGCTCGCGGCCGACGGCCCGGGCCCCGCCGAACTTCGCCTCGAGGGCGTCGAGCGCCGTCCCGCGCTTCTCGTCGTCGGCTGCGTTCATGTTGATGAAGAGGACCTCCCGGCCCTCGGCCGCGAGGTCGGCCTTCAGTTCCTCGACGTGCTGGAGGGCGGCCCGGAAGTCGAGGTGGATGCCGCAGATGTTGTAACCGGCCTTCGCGAGGGCACGGGAGGTGGCCTCGCCCATGCCGGACGAGGCGCCGAGGATGAGCGCCCAGCGCTCGCGGGAGTCGGTCATCGGGGTGGGTCTCCTGGGGTCGTCGGTCCGCCGAGTCTAGCGCTCCGGTCCCTGCGCCCGGCGGCGCTCGACCCTTGGCCTTGCCACGCATGGCCGCGCCGGTCACGATCGCGGCGATGACCGCGACGTTCCCCGTCCTCCAGGGCGCTCGAGTCCGGCTCCGGCCGATCGGGACCGCCGACCGGGCCGCCTTCCACCGGATCCTCGCCGAGCCGGAGGTCGCCCGCTGGTGGGTCCACGGCGACCTGGCGGCGACCCTCGCCGAGCTCTTCGACGACCAGGACGAGGTCCGCCTGACCATCGAGGTCGATGGCGAGATCGCCGGGCTCATCCAGTTCAGCGAGGAGGAGACGCCCGACTACCGGCATGCCGGCATCGACCTCTTCCTCGGCGGGCAGTTCCACGGTCGCGGCCTGGGCCCTGAGGCGATCCGCCTGGTCGCCGGCCACCTCTTCGAGGTCCGCGGCCACCACCGCCTGATCATCGATCCGGCGGTCGCCAACGTGCGGGCGATTCGGGCCTACGAGAAGGTCGGCTTCCGGAGCGTCGGGGTCATGCGCGCGTACGAGCGAGGCGCCGACGGCAGCTGGCACGACGGGCTCCTGATGGACCTCCTGGTCGGCGAGGTGCGCTGACGGCGAGGGGCCGGGCGGTCGCGACGGTCGTCAGATGACGGCACCCGCCCGCAGCACGGCGATCTGCGCCGGGCCATAGCCGAGCTCGCCGAGGATCTCGTCGGCATGCTCGCCCAGGAGCGGCGGCGGGGTCCGGACGCTGGCCGGCGTGGCCGCGAAGTCGAACGGGCTGCGAACCTGGTCGACGGCGCCGAGCGC